>CANQPV010000039.1 GCA_947625825.1 uncultured Clostridia bacterium
TTACAGAATTCACTCCTTAAAAGTAGCCTAATATAAACTTAATCAAAAAAGTGTCTAACTTTTTGGGTTCAGTTCAAGAACCACTGGAATTTTTGTATGCATTTTATCCTTGACAAAACAAGCAATAAATTATAATATTTAAATACATAGAAAGGGAATATTGTAAAATGGAAAACAGAATTGATAAAATTAATTATTATTTAAATATAGCAAAAGCAGTAGCAGATAGAAGTACTTGTTTAAGAAAAAAAGCAGGTTGTGTAATTGTAAATCATGATGAAATTGTATCAACAGGTTATAGTGGAGCACCAAGAGGAAGAGTAAATTGCATTGATTTAGGATATTGCACTAAGAAAAAAATGTTTCCAGATGTAAGACATGGTGGTTATGATGCTTGTAGAAGCGTTCATGCAGAGCAGAATGCTATTATTAGTGCTAGCAGAAAAGATATGATTGGTGGAACTCTATATTTAGTTTTATATAGGCCAGAAACTGGAGAGTATGATACAGGAGCAAATTCTTGTCAAATGTGCAGAAGGCTAATTATAAATGCAGGAATTGAAACAGTAATTGTAAGAGGAAAAACAGATGACGAATATATTAAAGTAGACGTAAAAGATTGGATAGAAAATGATGATCTTTTACAAGGAAAATTAACATATTAATATATATGAAAATACAAAATAATTATACGAAAATAAAAAATAAATTTTTAAATAAGAAAAAGAGCTTTATATATAAAAGCTCTTTTTTTCATCAAATAAAATGATAAAATTTTGTCGAAAAATAAAAGAAATGGAGGAATAAAAATATGAGTAATTTACAACAAATGAGATATAAAGAAACAAGCCCAGAAAATACAGTAAAAAGGATTAAAGAAATTCTAAAAAAGAATAAGGTTGAAGTTGAGGAAAATTGGACTAAAAAAAGTAGTGTAGGTACATATTCATTAAGACTATGTGTAAAAGGAACTAATATTGGACAAAACGGTAAAGGAATGACAAAAGAATTTGCGTTAGCTAGTGCATATGCAGAATTTTTAGAAAGATATCAAAATGGAATGCTAGTATTTAGAACAGAAAAACCAAATGAAGAATTTCCTTTTTTATATTCAGCAGATGAAAAAAAATTAAGTTTAGAAGAAATAGAAAAGCAAAATGATAGTTTCATAAATCAAATATATGAAGAAAACAAAGAAGAATGCAGCACTAAATTGGAACTTTTAGAAAAAATATTTGGAAATGAAAAACAAATAATTTCACTTCCACAATATAGTGTAAGGGACAAAAAAGTGGTATATATTCCACATATTCTTTCATGCCATTTAGTTTGTACAAATGGTATGTGTGCAGGAAATAGTCCAGAAGAAGCATTAATAGAAGGAATATCTGAAATATTAGAAAGATATGTTTCTATGCAGATAATTTATCAAAGGCTATCCCTTCCTGAAATTCCAAATAGCTATATTGAAAAATTTCCAAAAGTAAAAGAAATGTATGAAAAACTTAAAAAATCAGAAGGCTATGTATGTAAATTACTAGATTGTTCTATGGGAGGAAAATATCCAGTAGCAGGATTAATAATACTAGAAAAAAATACAGGAAAATTTGGCTTTAAATTAGGTGCTCATCCAGACTATGGAATTGCAATGGAAAGATGTTTTACAGAAGCTGCACAAGGAATGGACATTTATACTTATGCACAAGGTTGTACTTTTGATTTTAAAAATGAAGATTTAGATAGTGCAGAAAATATTAGGGAATTTATAGATAAAAATGTAGCTACAATACCATATGAAATATTATCATCAGAAAAATCATATAAATTTACAGAAATAGAAGATGTTTCAAACTTAAATAATAACCAAATTTTAAATAAATTAATAGCACAAATTTTAAAGGAAGGTCATGATATTTTAATAAGAGATGTATCAACACTTGGCTTTCCAAGCTTTAGAATTATTATACCTGGCATGACAGAAATAACTAGAGCTAAAATGGCAGGTAGATATCGTGAGTTTGAAGATATAGAATATTTATTAAAAGATTTAAACAGAATTAATTTAAATAACTTACCTAAAGTTATAAAAATGTTAGAAACATTAATATATGATGCAGGCTTTGAATCTTTATATTTTCTAATGAATGTAAAAGATGTAAACCTTCTTCCTTGCGAAAAAATAAACAATAGTGCTAAATATTTTTTGGTAATTTGTTATATTATGAATAAAGAATACCAAAAAGCTGAAAAAATTTTAGAAGAAATTTTATTTATTACAAGCAATTTGATTCCAAATGATGTAACAACTGTATTAGTACGAGCAGTATACTATTATTCATCAGCAATGAGCAGATTAAATAGCCATGAAAAAGCAATGGAATACATAAATTTATTATTTGATGAAGACATAGCAGAGATTGTGAATTTTAGTTTTGAAAAAAGAGAAAATATTTTATTAAATCATTATTTAGTAAAACCAGAAGACTATGTTGAAAATGATGATTCATATTATTTACCATATATGAAAACACTTAAAAAAATGCAAAAGGAAAATATAATTGACCAATCAGTATTAAAAAACTTATTTAATTATAGCAATTTTGAAACTAAAGAAAAGTTAGCTATGAAATAATGCTAGTTATAAATAATTGCTAGAATAGTACTAGTTTTCTTGTTTTTCAAATGCCCGCCAAAGGAGTAAGTTCAAAGAAGTAGAGTCAAAACGGGACCTTTCAAAACTGCGAAAAATAGTACTATTCTAGCATTAATGTACTTATAATTTAGTAAAACAATTAAATAGAAAGTTTTATCTTGCTATTTTTTTATGCTTATAGTAAAATAAATACGAGTTAAATAAAAGGTTTATAGATATAACCTATTTTAAAAATCTAAATATTAGCGAGGAGAAGGGTTGTAAAGCCCTTGAAATTAAAATGGCAAAACCAACAGTTGCAATTATAGGAAGACCAAATGTAGGAAAATCTACATTTTTTAATTATATAGTGGGTAAAAGAATTTCTATTGTAGAGGATACTCCAGGTGTTACTAGAGATAGAGTATATGCAGATGCTAATTGGAGAGGCACAGACTTTACTTTAATAGATACCGGAGGAATTGAACCAGAAAGCAATGATACTATAACTGTTCAAATGAGAAATCAAGCAAATATAGCAATAGAACTTGCAGATGTAATTATATTTTTAACAGATATTAAACAAGGTGTAACTGCAGCAGATAAAGATATTGCTTTAATGCTTAAAAAATCTAAAAAGCCAGTTATATTAGTTTGCAATAAATCAGATACTTTTGGACAAATTCCAAATGAACTATATGAATTCTACAATTTAGGCCTTGGAGAGCCTTACGCAGTATCTGCAGTAAATGCTAAAGGCATAGGTGATGTGTTAGATGCTATCTATGAAAATTTTCCACAAAAAATAGAGCAAAATGAAGATTCATTAGTTATAAAAGTAGCAATGATAGGAAAACCAAATGTAGGAAAATCTTCACTTATAAATAAAATATTAGGCGAAGATAGAGTAATAGTAAGTAATATTGCAGGAACTACTAGAGATGCTATAGACTCTGAATTTGAAAACGAATTTGGAAAATATGTATTTATAGATACAGCAGGAATTAGAAGAAAAAGCAAAGTTGATGATAACTTAGAAAAATATAGTGTTGTAAGAAGCCTTTTAGCAATAGAAAGAGCAGATGTATGTGTTTTAATGCTAGATGCAAATGAAGGTGTAACAGCACAAGATGCCAAAATAGCAGGAGAAGCACATGAAGCAGGAAAGGGTATTATTATTGCAGTTAACAAATGGGACGAAATAGAAAAAGATAATCAAACTTTAGAAAATTATAAAAAAGAAGTATATAACAAATTATCTTACTTATCCTATGCACCAATAATATTTATTTCTGCTAAAACAGGTCAAAGAGTAAACAAATTATTTGAAATGATAAATATGGTAGCAAACCAAAATGCTTTAAGAGTATCTACATCAGTATTAAATGATATTTTAAGTGAAGCAGTAACAATTGTTCAACCACCTACAGATAAAGGAAAAAGACTAAAAATTTATTATATGGTACAGGCTGGAACAAAGCCACCAACTTTTGTAGTATTTGTAAATGATAAAGACTTATTCCACTTTTCTTATGAGCGTTATTTAGTAAATCAAATAAGAAAAGAATTTGGAGGACTTACTGGCACACCGATTAGAATGATAGCAAGGGAAAAAGGGGACAGGTCCGATTGCTCATTTTCAAGTACTTAGGGACAGGTCTCATAAAATAAAAAAGGAGAGTGATTTTTATGGCAACATATATTATAGTTGCAATTATTGCTTATTTATTAGGTAGCATTAGTTTTTCAGTTATTATTAGCAAAAAAGTAGCAGGTTTTGATGTAAGAGAAAAAGGAAGCGGAAATGCAGGAACTACAAATGTACTAAGAGCAGTAGGAAAAGGAGCAGCAGCAATTACTTTAGTTTGTGATATTTTAAAAGGTGTAGTTGCAGTTTTAATTGCATTTTTAGCAGGAAAAATTGTAAAAGGTTTAGATAATGCACTTTTAGTACAAATTGCGGGTATATGTGTTATATTAGGACATACATTTCCAGTATTTTTTAAATTTAAAGGTGGAAAGGGAATAGCAACATCATTAGGTGTACTTTTAATTACAAACTGGCAAATTGGACTAATTTGCCTAGTATTTGCACTAGTATTAATAGCTTTAACAAGAATGGTATCTGTAGGCTCAATAGCAGCTGCAGTTTTATTTCCTGTATTAGTAATATTTATTAACCAAAATTATTTAGTAAGTGCAAGTAACTGGAGTTATTTAATATATAGCATTATACTAGCAGTTCTTGTAATATTTAATCATAGAGCAAATATAAAAAGACTTTTAGCAGGAGAAGAAAACAAAATTAGCTTTAAAAAAGTAAATTAAACAATTTAATATAGAAAGGAAACTTATGAAAAAAATTTGTATAATTGGAAGTGGCAGTTGGGGATGTGCATTAGCAATTCATGCTGCTAAATTAGGTCATGAAGTAAAAATATGGTCATTTACAGAAGAAGAAACAAATGCAATTAATAATGAAAGAAGATGTATATTTTTGCCAATGGCAAAAATGCCAAATAATGTTTATTGTACTACTAACATACAGGAGGCAGTAGAAGGCACAGATATAATTTTACATGTAACACCTTCAAAATTTTTTAGAGAAACTGTAAGAAAATATAAAGAATATGTTACAAATCAGCCAATTATTATTTGTTCTAAAGGTTTAGAAACTTCTACATTATCTTTATTAAGTGAAGTTTTAGCTGAAGAAATACCAAATGCTAAAATTGGAGCATTTTCAGGTCCAAGCCATGCAGAGGAGGTATCTATTGGAATACCTACGGCCATTGTAATTGCTTCTAAAGATTATGATGTTCAAGATTTAATTCAAAATACATTTATGAATGAAAACATGAGAATTTATTCAACTTCAGACATAAGAGGTGTAGAATTAGGTGGAGCATTAAAAAATATTATTGCATTTTGTGCAGGTGTTGCAGCAGAATTAAATTTAGGAGATAATAGCTTAGCAGCATTAATTTGTAGAGGTTTAACAGAAATTTCGAGGTTAGGCGTTGCAATAGGTGGAGAACATGATACATTTTATGGATTATCTGGCTTAGGAGACTTAATTGTAACATGTTTAAGCGAACATAGCAGAAATAGAAGAGCAGGAAGATGTATAGGAAGAGGTCTTTCATTAGAAGAAACCAGAAAAGAAATAGGAATGGTAATTGAAAGTATAGATAATATTGAGGTAGCATATAAATTATCTAAAAAATATAATATTGAAATGCCAATTGTAGAAGCAGTATATGATGTTTTATACAATAACTTACCACCTAAAGATGCAGTTACTAAATTAATGACACGTGATAAAAAATGTGAATAAAATTTTGGTATATTTTTCATTTTTTAGTCCATAATATTATTAAATTATGAAAGGATGGATTTTAAGATGGGAAATATAATTAATAACATAAGCAAAGGAGCACTAAATACTTATAAATATGCAGCAGAAAGTGCTGGAAAAATTGCTCGTGAGATAAAACTTAAGGCACAAATGGCAAATAATAAATCTCAAATTAAAGAGTTATATGAAGATATTGGAAAAAATGTATATGAAAAGTATTTATTAAAAGAAAATATAGATATTGATTCAGACTTTGCATGTGATTGCTCCATGATAGATGTTTTAGCAGGCGAAATAGAAGAAATGCGCATGGAAATATTAAGCTTAAAAGAGCTAAAACAATGTCCAAACTGTAATTATGAAATTGAATTAGACTATCATTATTGCCCTAATTGTGGATGTGAGCAAGATTTAACAGAAGAAGATATGAAAAATGATGGTCCTGCAACAATAGAAACAACAGATAATATAGATAAAACTTTAAAAAGAAAAGATAATTCAAATAATGAAACTAAAAAAGAAGCTCATGAGCAAAATATAAAAGAAGAAAAACATTCAAATAATTTAAACAAAGAAAATAATACTGAGCAAGATTAAGATGATACTATAAACGAAGATGATCTAGAAGATGACTTAGAAGAAAATAGTATAGATGAAGATGACATAGATGAAGACGAAATAGAAGACGAAACTGATATAGATTACGAAGATACGGAAGATGATGAATAACCGTTAATTACATTAAATACTATTTAAGCTATTAGATATAAAATCATTAACTAGTAACGAATTACATCATCTTTTTAAAAAGAAAGGGAAACAATGAAATTAGTAGTTCAAAGAGTTAAAAAAGCAAACGTAGTAGTAAATAATGAAATAATAGGTGAAATTAATCAAGGCTATATGGTTCTTCTTGGAGTAGGACCTCAAGATACAAAAGAAACAGCAGATTTTTTAGTACAAAAATTAATAAAGCTAAGAGTTTTTGAAGACGAAAATCAAAAAATGAATTTATCAATTAAAGACATAGATGGAGAACTTTTAATAGTATCTCAATTTACCTTATATGCAGACACAAATAGCGGAAACAGACCAAGTTTTGTAAATGCTGCAAAACCAGAACTAGCAAATGAGCTTTATGAGTATTTTGTGGAAGAATGTAAGAAACAAAATATTAAAAAAGTAGCTACAGGAAAATTTGGTGCAGATATGCAAGTAAGCCTACAAAATGATGGACCTGTAACTATTATTTTAGAAAAGTAATAATTAAATTAATAAGGGTAGCGTTCATATAAATAGCGAATAACATCATCTGCATTATTATGTGTAACATTAATAAGCATATCTTTATCAAGGCTAATCCACATATTAATTTTATAATCATCTTGATTTTCAATTAATGCACTAATTATATCTGCTATTTCAACAGGATTTTCATATTCTTTTTGCCATAATAAATCATCTTCTATATTTGAAGATGATTTTTCTTCAAAATGTTTTAAAAATCTATTAATTTCACCGAACTTTATTACTATATAACTTAACAATTGCACTCATAATTATTAAAACTCCTTTAATAATAGTATTTTTTAAATAAAAATATTTATACTTGAGAATAAAAGGTAATTTTTTGGCAACAATAAAATTATTAAAACCAGAAAGGAGAATATTATTAGGTAATTATGAAAAAAAATACTGCTATTATAATTCCTACAATAATTATTGTAGTTTTAATAATAAGTTCTTTATTTGTATATGCTTCAAATAATAATCAAAATCAAGCTAAAAGTTTAGAAGAAAAAGTATCACAAGAAATCAAGTATTTAAATAGTTATTTGATTGCAATATTAGGAAATTTTAATGGTTTAACAATTGAAAACAACGTGTTTCAATTAAGCCCAGAGGAAACAGAGCTAGAAAAAACCGAAAATAAGCCTGCAGATGTTACTTCAGAAGAAGATCAAGGAGGAGAAGCGGGAAGTTCTAATTCAGGTGCATCGCAAAACGAAAATGATAAATCTAATCAAAATAATAAAAATAATCAAAGTGGTGCATCAGATAAAACGCAAGATGGCCTATTAAATCATAATGGAAAATATGAAACAAGATGGACTAAAATAAAATCACAAATTGAAGAATTATATTCTGTATGGAATACAGTTAGCCTTGATTTACATGCATTAAATGTAGATGGAAATTCTATATTGTCTTTTAGTAATATATTAAATACTGCAACACAAAACATAAAAAAAGAAGATAAAGCAAAATCAATGGAAGATTTAGGAAAGCTAGACCAGTTACTTTCAGAGTATATGAATAGTTATGCACCAAATACAAGAGAAAAAGAATTTTTAGATGTAGAAATTCAAACAGTTTTAGCATATATAAATGCTACAAATGATAAGTGGGAAGAAGCATCCAAAAATGCAGATTTAGCAGAGCAAAGTCTAGCAAATGTAATTAATTCTGTAGATACACAAAATAGCCAAAAACAAGCAACAATAAATCAATGCTATATATTAGTAAATGAATTAAGAAATGCAGTTAATATTAAAGATAAAGACATATTTTATATACAATATCAAAACTTAATAACAAAAATGGAAATATTATTTTAAAGTTATTAGTTAATGGTTTTATAACTAATTGCTCGAATAGTACTAGTTTTTTTGTTTTTCAAATTGCCCGTTGCAGTTGTAAGCTCAAAGAGGAAGGTTCAGAACGGGACCTCTCAAAACTGCAAAAGCTAGTACTATTCGAGCTTTAATGTAATTATTATACATAATTCAATTGACATAATACCAATTTTCTTGATTTTTAGTATAAATTATAGTATAATTAAAAGGTAGTAAGTTGGATAGTCGCGTATAGCAAGGCCGAAAGGCAGCGTACGAGGAAAGTCCGGGCTCCATAGAGTAATGATGCTGGATAACGTCCAGTGAGGGAAACCTTAAGGAAAGTGCAACAGAAAATAACCGCCTATTTTTTAGGTAAGGGTGAAAAGGCAGGGTAAGAGCCTACCGCTAATATGGTAACATATTAGGTCAGTGTAAACCCCATCTGGAGCAACACCGAGCAAGGAAAGCTAAGGCTACTCGCCATTTTCCTAATTTGGTGGCATGATGCTTACAGTAATGTAAGTACTAGATAAATGACTATCCAAGACAGAACCCGGCTTATAGATTTACTACTTAAAATAATTAATTAAAAACGCACAAAATGCTTGTGCGTTTTTTGTGTTTAGCTATACAAGGCATTGCATATCATTAGGTAATTGAATTTCATAAACTTTTCTATCTTTTGTAATAGGATGTATAAAGCTAATATAATAGCTGTGCAAAGCCTGCCTATTAATTAAAGTAGAAGATGTTCCATAAAGTGTATCTCCTAAAAGTGGATGACAAATATATGAAAAATGTACTCTAATTTGATGAGTTCGCCCGGTTTCTAAAGTGCATTCTACAACATCAAAATTTTTTTCTTTATTAGTATTTAAAACTTTATAATGAGTAATTGCAGTTTCTCCATTTTCACTTACACATCTTTCAATAATGCTGTTATCTTTTCTAGCAATAGGAGCTAAAATAGTTCCTTCATTTTTTTCTAGGTGTCCATTAACAATAGCAATATATTTTTTTACAAAATTTTTTGACTTCATTTGCCTTACTAAACATTCTTGTATATATTCGTTTTTTGCAAATATAACTAAACCAGAAGTGTCTTTGTCTAATCTATTAACTGGCCTTATTTTTTTATTAATATTCATTTTATCAAAATAAAATCTAACTCCATTAGATAAGCTATCTAAGTAATGTTTCGCAGAAGGATGCACAGGAATTCCAGATGGCTTATTAATAACTAAATAACAATCATCTTCATATATAATATCTAAAGGCATGTTAATAGGTACAATATTTTCATTTGATTCTTCATAATTTAAATCTACATTAATTATATCTCCTATACTAATTGGATGATGCATATAAACTTCTTCATTATTTAAAGTAATTTTTTTTGATCTTTTTAATTTTAATAAAAGTCTATCAGACATAAGAAATTCTGCCTTCAGAACCTCTTTAACATTTAAATATGTATTATCTATAACTTTATAACTTAGCTTCATACTTTCCTCTTCTAGATTCTAATATATAGCTAGCTTCTAAATCCGCTTCATGAAGGGCAAGAGCTAAAGGATATTTCTCATAAACAGTGCTAATAGTATTATATAACTCTTTAGGTTCTGTAAAGCCCATATGCCAACGAATAGCATACATTTCTTCTAATGTTAAATCTATAAATTTTGTAATCATCATAACAGATTTTTCGCCATGACCATAAGGAATAGTATCATTCACAGTATAATAAGGTTCTTTTACCCAAATACCATCTTCATTTTTCTTATTTCTATAATCAACAGTATAGTAATTTGCTTTGCAGAGATCATGAAGAAGTGTAACTAAAATAATAGTTTCATTAGTTACACTAACAATATCTAAGTATGGTTTATGAGATAATTTTTCTTTCAATAAATTATAAACATTTAAACTGTGCTCTAATAATCCACCTTCGTAATTTCCATGAAATCTAGTACTTGCAGGTGCTTTGAAAAAATCTGTTTTTTCAATATATGCAATTAATTTATCCATTCCATCTCTATTTACTTGTTTTAATAATTCTAAAAATTGTTCTTTCATAAATATTTCCTCCTATAATTAACTTTTAAAAGTATATCATAAGTTAAAATAAAAGTATAGAAAAAATAAGAAAATCGTTTGCTTCGCAAACAACTGCCACGTGCTTTGCACGGGCGAACATAGGTAGATTAACCTTGTTTTCTAGGAAAAATGCATTTAAAAAATGCACTTTCCTAGAAAATAAAGAAATCCTTTTTTACAAGGATTTCTTTTTAGGATGGGTTATTCAAGAAAATTTTCGAGCTCTACCATAAACTGATTAACATATCTTGTAACCTCAATAGTTAATCCAAATTTGGCATTGCTTGCCTGCTCAATGCAAAAATCTGCTTTTTCAAGCAAAGGTTCTATGCACTGGCAACTACTACTGTACGGCGCAAGAATATTCCTTATGGAAGTAATATTCTTTGCTACCAAGTAAGAGTTGCACCGCTCTTTGGCACCACGAAGGGCTATTAGCAAATCGTATATGCCAGATGCTTGAATTTTGCTTTTGATGCAGTTTTTCTCATTGCTACCACAGTTGTCTGTCATGATATCCCTCCTATGAAATTTTTATTACAACAAAAATTATTGTTGCAATTTTAAAATTGTACAATTATTATATTCGCTGTACCAACGAAAGATAGGTGTATTATAACACAATATATTGAAAATTACAAATATTATGCGTAAGTTGCTTTTTTTATGTAAATATGCTAT
This sequence comes from uncultured Clostridia bacterium, assembly GCA_947625825.1. Taxonomy (GTDB): domain Bacteria; phylum Bacillota; class Clostridia; order TANB77; family CAG-508; genus CAG-273. The sequence goes on from CANQPV010000039.1 coordinate 11,387, forward strand.
AATCACAAGTTTGACACTTTCAAAAGAGTAAAAAGTCCATAATGCAGTCATAGACTAGATTATGGACTTTTATTATCC
>CANQPV010000040.1 GCA_947625825.1 uncultured Clostridia bacterium
CTTTTGTTTTGTTACAAAAATGTAATTAAATTGTAATAAATTTAATATATTATTCTACAATATCTACCGCATTATTTGTATCTAGCCCTTCTAAATTATAGTAGCTACTTGGAACGTTTCCTATTATTACCCCTTCTGCTAATAATACCTGATTTACAATTTGGTTTTCAATAGTTTCATACGGTGTTAAAATAATTACATTACAACTTATTTCTAAGTATATTCTATGAAGAGTTTGATTAATACCTGCACTTACAAATTCAGATTTTAGTTGTGTATCTAAGTTTCCTATTAACTGCATTTTTATATTTACATTAGGACCCCTACCTGCAAATAAATTACTCCCTAAAAAACTTCCTAGCTTAATTGTAAAAGTGCTGTTTTCTGTTTTTTCCATTTCATTTTGTATATTTAGTGGAATTTGTGAAATTATTTGATTTATTGTAACTATATTTGCTTCTACCATTTTTACGTTTCCATTTTCATCTTTTGTAATATTTAGCATATCATTATAGCTGTAATTTTCCATTACTTTTGTTGCTTCATTATTGGAAATTTTAGTAGCTATTGATTTAGCCATATTTTTGCATTGTTTTTCTATTATTGGCTGTACGGCTTCAAGTGAAAAATACGCAACTGTAACTGCTATCATTAATATCACAAGTATTTTTATTATTTTGCCGTATTCATTCTTTCGTTTATTATTTTGCATTTTGTAAGAAAGCTTTGGAAGTCTTATTTTATTTCTTGTGTATATTTTAGCATCCATGGTATCTAGGAATAAATAATTGCTTTCCTACAGGCAAATTATTTACATTTTCTATTTGATTTATTTTAATAATATCGTCTATTGTACTACCAAATTTTTTAGCAATTTCCCATACAGTATCTCCTGGTTTTACAAAGTAAATAACCATGCTGTATTTACTAGAAATTCCTCTTTGGTCGTCTTGCTGTATTTCATCTATAATAGATATGCTTGCATCTTTTCCACTAATTGCTGTAAAATTTAAGTCTATTTTAACATCTATGGTTTCATCTGGTGCAACTACGAAGTCTTGAAGTGTAATTTCAATAATAGTGTCTATATGGCTATTTTCTGTAATTCCATCAAAGTCCATTGTAAAGTTAAATGGAACTGAAACTTGTTTTGTATCTACCCCCATTCCTCCATTTGAGGCAAATATATAATTTAAGTTTATTTTGCCATTATACATAATTCTATTAGTAAGCAAAGTTTGTTCTTCTATTACTGGCATAACTTCTACATCGTAAATTTTATTTGAACCTATTTCTGGAATTGACTGTTTTTCTCTTATGTTACATATTTCACTTCTAGTTTCTCTTTTTTGCATTACTTTTATTTTTCTTTGTGAAAAATTTAAAGCTACTGTTGGACTGTATAAGTCTTGTATCATTTGTAGCTCTTTGTTTTCATAAGCTTCAGCACATACTTCTATTTCCGCTTCTACATAAATAGAATGTTCTTCAATATTGTTTGGCTTTATAACAAGATTTTTAATTTCGTATTTTACATTGCAAATATGGTCCTCACTAATATTTGGCATATCTATAAAGCCAACTACTGGTATTGTAGCTTCTTTTAAATTAATTCTATTATCTGTTGTTAAATAAATAATTTTTACTTGCATGTCTGCCTTAATTAATATTTTGTTATAGCTTATTTTTGCATCTTTGTTTACAATTTTAATATCTGTTTTCATTACCTCAACTAAGTCATCTGTTTCGCTTATTGATATAGTATCTTTTGCATAAACTTTTGTACAACCTGTTCCTATTAAAGAATTAACTTGAAAATTTTCGTTTAAAAACTGAATATCTTTTAAATTAGATACCTCCTTTATATATTCTACTGTTTCATTAGATGATATTTTGCTGTCTACCTCTAGTATTGCTTTTATATGAACTTTTCTGCCATTTAGTACTTTACAATCTATACTCTTTAAGCTTAAATTCGTTTCTAAGTTCATGCCTGTTTTAGCTTTTTCTACGTCTATTATTTGTGTAAAATCTAAATTAGTGTTTAAACTTCTAACTTCATTTTCTTCTGAATCTGCTAAATACATAATGTAGGTATTTACTGTACCATCTAGCCTAATTTTTCCATCTAAAATTTCTTTTTTATAAATGCATACTATGCCACTACTACTTATAACATTTAATATATCTGGCTTTATATCAGGAACAATACAGTCATTTTCTACCATAAATGTATCTGTTTTTTGACTAATAATTTGATTAAGTACTAAATTATCTTTAGCTGTTTCTAATGCCATTTTTTAATACCTCCCTACAATTTTTTTACTCATTTAAGTATATTGACAAGGTCAAAAAAAAATTCCTAAAAATAGGAATTTTTTGTAATATTTTTTAGGCTAAGTTTTTTTGTTTTTTTGCTTGAACTACTGGTGGTGGTATTAAAGGACTATAGTTTGTTCCATCAAATACATCTACTTCAACAGTTCTTGTTAAAATATCTGTATAACTATAAGTTACGTTTCTATTCTCTTCCTCATATTTTATAACAAAAATATTAGGATAAGCTTTTTCTATTGTAGCTTCTTTTTCAAAGGACTTGCATCTACCAAGTGAACCTTTTACAATTATCTTTTGTCCGATTTTATCGTTAATGTCTGTTTTTAAATTAGCTATATCGGTTGGACAAATCATAACATCACCTACTTTTTTAAGATAGGCAAATTATATCATTGGAAGCTGTAATTGTCAAAAAAGGAATGTTCGTGTCGATTCTATATTTTCTTACGTACTAGCCACTTTCAAAGAATATTTTATTAATTATTACAATTATATTACAATTATATTACAAAATAATTACAGATATTTTTCTAGTATTTTAGTGCTACTATTCAAAGCTAATTATAAATTTTAGAGTAGCCACCAGCGATTTAATATATGTTTTTTCGTGCTTTAGCCTAAGAAAAAACATATATTAAACTTTGGGCGCGTGGCGGATAATTTTAAGGCTGTGAATAGTAACATCTTAGCACCTAGATTAGATTAATAGAACTTTCTTTTTCCCTTGTCCTCCTATTCCATTTACACCCCTTGTACCATCTCTTAATTCTTCTTGTATATCTTGTATAGTAACAAATTTTTCTTCTTTTGTTGTTGCAATTTTTTCTGCTACAATAAGTGGATCCATAAAATCTATTAATATTCTTGCTGGTGAAGATGCAAAATTTGCTCCTGCCATCATTAGGCCTTCATAATAGCTTTGACATGCTCCTGCAAAAATAACTAAGTCTTTTTTTAAAGATTGCTTCCTTGCTTGTTCTACAGCTTTAATAAAGTATCTAGAATTTCTATAATTATATAAATTATTAAATTGTGTACCTTTTTTTATCATTCCATCATGACCTGTTAATACTAAAATATCTGGGTTATACCTTTGTAGCATACTGGATATTACCATTGGTTGTTTTCTTTCTGGCATGCTTCTTACAATGGCATTTAATCCTATTTTTTTATAATATCTATGTGATTTCTCACCATATCTTCTATCTCCATCTATGTGCAAAATTTTTCCAGTATATATAACTAGTCTTTCACGAAAAGGATAACTTTGCTTTAGTAACTTTTCTTGCTTTTCTATTCTTTTTATAACTCTTTTTTCAAAATCCCTAACATGCTCTTCAACTGTTTTTGGTTCTATTAGTTCTAAATCTTCCACTGGACTATTTGCTTCAATACGTATTGTTATTCCTTTTAATATAGCAATTTCTTCATTTTCTTTTGTTTTTATAATTCTATTTACAACAAATATAATATCTTTTCCATAGGATTTTCTTCCTACTATGTCACCTTTTTTTATTTTTTTCATATAAATACATCCTTCCTTATAGAAAGAATTTAGCATTTTATAATATTTTATGAAGAATTTTGTAAAAAGGTGACATTTTACCGTAAAATATAAAATTTAGAGTAGCCACTTGCTTCACGATTATATGTTTTTTCGTGCTTTAGCCTATGGAAAAACATATATCGTACGCAAGCGACGTGGCGGAAATTTTTAAAGTTTAATCTTATTTATTCTGTTCTTAATGCTATAACTGGATCTTTTTTAGATGCAGCCTTTGCTGGTATTAAGCCTCCTATTAATGTAAGTATTATACTTAACGCTACTAATATAGCAGCATTTCCAGAGTAAAGTGTTACATTTAAAGGAATATTGCCTGTAAAATAATGAAGTACAGAGTTTATAATAGGTATTAATGAATATGAAATTCCAATTCCAAATAATCCAGATAATAAGCCTATTATAAATGTTTCTGCATTGAATATTGAAGATATATTGTGCTTTGATGCACCAATAGCTCTTAATATTCCTATTTCTTTTGTTCTTTCATATACAGAAATGTATGTAATAATTCCTATCATAATTGATGATACAACAAGAGAAATTGAAATAAATGCTATTAATACATATGTAACTGCACTTACTATAGTTTTTACTGAATCCATAAGAATCCCTGTTGCATCTGTATAATGTATTACTTTTTCCTCATCTCCTTGTGATTCCATTTTTTCATTATATGAATCTAAAAAGTTTATGAAGTTTTCTTTTCCATCAAAGCTGTTAAAGTAAAATGATATATAAGTAGGTTCTTCTTTATCTTGATAGCCTAAAGATATTAAGTTAGTGTTAGCTGTAGCTTTAGTATCAGACATCATCGCTGTTACTACTCTAGCTATTTCGTCTTCTGTCATTTTTAATTTAAATGCACTTGATATTTTGCTTTCATCTACATTAAATGCTGATGCAAAGCTGTTTGTTAAATTTGTTGTAAGCTCCCCTACTTTTGTTAAAATGTTCTTTTTCATAACAGTTTCTGTCATTACTTTTGCCATTGTATTTTCTGTTTGTTGTATTGCTGCACTACTTGTAAAACTTGAAAGAACAGTAGATACTATATCTTTATTAACCACTACTTTGCCTGTTTGAATAGCATTTTCGTTTGCTGCATATGTAGTGCTTTCATTTTGTGTATTTGTATTAACTTGTGAAGATGTATCTTCATTATTATTTTCTGTATTTCCACCTTGTGGTAAAACCAAAGACATATTGCTGTATGTTGTTATATATATTTGTAATAAACTTTTTAATAAGCCAGTATAAGTTTGCTTAAATGTAGCTTTTGGAATTACATATTTTGTTTCAAGTGAAGCTAATATTTTAGATGGTTCATCTTCATTTAAGTAATTAGAAACTATACTTTCTATATTTTCTGTTCCAAATTCTCCATTAATACTGCTAAACATGCCATTTGCTAAAGTGTTTAAATTGTTTGCAAAGTCTTTTTTAGCAGGCTCGGTATCTGTTGTTATTGAATTATTTATTTCATTCATATAATTTTCAGTTTGTTTTTGCAAAGCATTTTGGTCTATTTTAACATTAAAAGCACTTTCGAGTTTTTCGCTATCTATGCTAATTAAGTCTTGTAAATCAAAATCTAATTTACTATTTTTTTCATCAAACTTTGAGCCTGAAAATACGTCTACTTCTGTATTTGCAAGTTGTTTTTTTACTATTTGTGTATTTGAAGAATTGTTAATTATATAATCTATTAAATCACTTGTGTATAATACACCTGGATTTAGCATCATAGAAGTTGTTCCTTCTTTTGGACTAACAATACCTACAATTTTTAAATTAATTGCCTTATTGTATAGGTTCTTTAGATATTTTTCATCTTGTGTCATATCTTCATATACATCATATTTTTCATTGTATTTATATGTATCTGTTCCCATTATTAATTTTAATTCTACATTCATTAAGTCTTCATAAGAAAGTGTAAGTGGGTTATTATCTACTTTTGTAGTTTCGCCATTCATAATTTTGGTTACTATTTGGGTTAATTCTTCTGTATCTCTTAATCCTAATGAATAAACAAGTAAGTCTGAAATAGTATTTGGCTCTGATAAAACTATTATTAATTCATTATAGTTTTCTGGAAGGCGTCCTGCTAAAATATCGTAAGAATTAGTAATGGCTTCTTTGTCATCTGTCATTTGAGAATATATTGATGTAAATGATGACATCATACTAGATTGAGAGTTAAACAAATTGCTAGGGTTAAGTTTTGCAATTTTGCCAGTTGCATCTGTTGTATATATGTTTGGCTCTACGCTATATGAATATTTTATTGATGATATGTCTTTATTTACCTTTTCTATATTATTTTCTAAATAATTTTTAAAACTTTTTAAATCATTAGTGCTTAAATTTGATAACATATCTGAAATATACTGCTTTTCTTTTACTGTTTCAGTATTTTCATTTTCATTATCATCTTGTGAAGTCATTGAAAGTAGCATACTTGTTACATCTGTGGTTTCTTGCATTATGCTAAGTGGGTATGAAGTTAAGGTATCTTGCTGAATACTATCTACATAACCTTGAAAGCCATTTGATACAGCCTGAACTAATGCTATTCCAATAATACCTATTGAGCCTGCAAATGCTACTAATATGGTTCTACCTTTTTTAGTTAATAAATTATTTAAGCTTAATCTAAATGCCGTTAGAAAGTTCATAGATGTTCTTCCTATTGATGAAGTATCTTTTGTTTCAATATTTTCATTATATGAAATAGGGTTTGAATCTTCTGTAATTGTGCCATCTAAAATTTTAATAATTCTACTTGAATATTTTTGGGCAAGTTCTGGATTATGTGTTACCATTATAATTAGTTTATTTTTAGATATTTTTTTAAGTATTTCCATTACTTGTATACTTGTTTTAGTATCTAATGCTCCGAGTTGGTTCATCTGCTAAAATTATATCTGGATTATTAACTAAAGCTCTTGCTATGGCTACCCTTTGCATTTGCCCACCAGATAGCTGATTTGGCTTTTTATTTATTTGATCTTTTAAGCCTACTTCTTCTAATGCTTTAATTGCTCTTTGTTTTCTTTCTTTTTTAGAAATTCCACCTATTGTTAATGCAAGTTCAACATTTGATAGTACTGTTTGGTGTGATATTAAATTATAGCTTTGAAATACAAAGCCAATTTTATAATTTCTATATGCATCCCAATCTCTATCTTTAAATTTTTTTGTAGATTTTCCGTTAATAATAAGGTCCCCTGATGTGTATCTATCTAAACCACCTATAATATTAAGTAAGGTGGTTTTTCCACAACCACTTTGACCGAAGTATAGAAACAAATTCTGATTCTCTAAATTTTAAATTTATTCCTTTTAGTGCTTCTACTTTTTCGTCTCCTGTTATATATGTTTTTTTGATGTTTTTTAATTCTAGCATACTTAAGAAATCTCCTTTAAATTAAAACTACCATTCATTATATATCTATATTTTAGCAAAATCAATATGTGCATACTATGTTTCACAGTATATTCACAAACATTCAAAAATCGATAAATTTTATATAAAAATTTATCGATTTATTTAATTAAATATTTTTTATATTTCTTCTTTTAAATACCATATATGTAGGAACAAGCATTATTATCATATAGCAAATTATAATTGCTATAGAAAAAGCAAAATTTATTCCTTCAAATTGTGGAACACCACCATATAAATATTGCCTTAGATCCCAGTTTGGTGTTACAAAATATTTTATCCATTTTAGATTATATGCAATAGCTAGTTGATTTACTAATGGTCCGCCTATATATCCAAGAACGCCAATAGTTATTGCTAATGCCGAATTTGTAAACAATGTGCTTAATGCAAATGCTAATGTCATAAGTAAAATATACATTGGCAATTTTCCTAGTGTTTGCATTAATAAATAATTAGGTATACTTATTTCTTGAATTTGGCCTATATTATGATTATATACTACTGCTGGCGTTTTAAATAGCTCAAATTCTTGTACTATTCCACCTACTAAAAATTGCATTAACATTACTATTATTATAACTATTAATAAAACTATAATGCTACTAATAAATTTTGCTGTTAAAATTGTAGTTCTTTTATATGGTTTTATTAATAAAAGTTTTATTGTTCCTTTGTTAAATTCTTCGCTTACAATAGTTCCTGCTATCATTATTCCCATAATTATAATAAATAGTTCGAATTGGTCAAATACATTAAGTAGCAAACCTCTTGCATCTGAATCTAAACCTGATGTTTTTTCATTTTCTATATCATATTTGCTTATTTCAATTTGCTCCATTGCTCTATTATAGCTTATATTATAGCTATGGCTTGAAAGATTTTCTTCTTTAAGTTCTTTAATTCGTCTTTTACCATTTTCCCATGATTCTAAACATTCATTTTTGTAATCGTTTCCATAGCATATATTTTTTTCTAGTCTCCATTTTAATACTTGTTCTCTTAATTCTAAACTATATATTTGTTCTTCTGAATTTTCTTTTCTAGCTTGCTCTAAATCTTTTTGTACCTCTTCTAGTTCTTTTTGTACAAAATACTTCCAATCTCCACTATTTATTTTAGCTACTAACATTTCATATTCTTTTTTAGCTTCTTCATATTTTGCAGTATCTTTTTCTCTATATAAACATTCATTCATTTGACTAATTACATCTCGCATAAAAGAATTAATTACTCGCATTTGCCAATTATATTTGTCTCCATAATTTTGAATTAATTTTGCAGTTTCTATTTCAGTTTTTGCTTGAATATACATATCTACATCATTTTCATTATTTGGATCTAACTTTTTAATTGTTTCTTCGTAGTATTCTATTTGATAACTTACACCATATTTAATATCATCATCTTTATACTTATATATAACATTGCATGCAATTATGAAAATAAGAGTAACTATTAACATTATGTATATACTTTTTTTATGAAATACTTTTGATAGTTCATTTCTTATTAAATTAATCAATAGTATTACCCCCTGTCTTTTTTAAAAATGCGTCTTCTAATGACATTTGCTTTTTATTTATTTCATATATTTTAACTTCTTTATTTACTAAAACTTTTACTATTTCTGGAATCTGCTGTTTAGCTACATTTACAATAAATTTTTGATTATCTATTATTTCTATTGGATAAGAAAGATATTCATTTATTTTTTCTGTAGTATCTACTGTAATTTCATAATGTGATTGTGCCTCAGATTTTACTTTTGAAATTTCTGTGGTTTCTATTACTTCCCCACTTTTTATAATACAAACTTTATTGCAAAGAGTTTCTATTTCTGCTAAGTTATGGCTAGAAATAAATATTGCCATTTTTTCTTTTTTAGCTAAATCTTTTAAAAGATCTCTTAATTCTTTTATTCCTTCTGGATCTAAGCCATTTGTTGGTTCATCTAAAATAAGTAAGTTTGGTTTATGCAAAATTGCTTGTGCTACACCTAGCCTTTGCCTCATTCCTAAAGAATACTTAGACACTTTGTCATTAATTCTTTTATCTAGCTTTACAAGTTTTACTACTTCATCTATTCTTTCTTTTGTAATTTCCTTGTACATATTAGATACCAATTTTAAATTTTGATATCCTGTTAAATACATGTATAAATCTGGGTTTTCTATAATAGCACCTACTTTTTTTATTGCTTTTGTAAAATCTTTTTGTATGTTATAGCCATTTATAGTTACTTCTCCGCTATCTATTCCTTGTAAGCCTAAAATTAATTTTATTGTTGTGGTTTTTCCTGCTCCATTTGGCCCAATAAATCCTAAAATATCTCCTTCGTATAGTTCAACAGATACATCTTTTAGAATTTGTTTTTTGCCTAATTTTTTGTGCAAATTTTTGCAACTTAATATTAAATTTTGCATTTTGTCCTCCTTTATTTTCTAAACTTTTATTATTGTATCACAAAATTCTTTAAAAAAAACTAATTATTTATTAAGATTTTATAAATATATATAAAATGCTCCGTTTATTTTTAATTTTTTTATTCTTTATTCTTGCTTTATTTATTTTGCTGTGTTAAAATGAGTTTGGCTTTGATAAAAGCTTAAATGAATTTAATTATTTGTGGACTATTCCTCTTCTTTATTTTGATATTTAGAAGTTTCAATGGGTCAAAATATTAAATATCAGAAATATATAGGAGGTATTATATTATGGCAGACAAAACTTTAACATGTAAAGATTGTGGCGCAGAATTTGTTTTCACAGAAGGTGAACAACAATTTTATGCTGAAAAAGGTTTTACAAATGAACCTCAAAGATGCCCAGCTTGCAGAAAAGCAAGAAAAGAACAAAGAAGAAACAATAATAACTAAAACAAAAACCGGCTGTTATGCCGGTTTTTTTAGTTACATTGCTTTTGGCTCATTATTATGACTGTATTTTAATTTTGTTGCCATTCCACCTCTTATGTGTCTTTCTGCTTTATTTTCATTTAATATTTCTCTAACTTCGTGTGCTAAAATGGGATTTATCTTTAGTAGTCTTTCACTAACATCTTTGTGTACTGTGCTTTTACTTACGCCAAACTTTTTTGCTGCTCCACGTACTGTGTCTTTACTATCTATAATATATTGTGCTAAATGAACAGCTCTTTCCTCTATTAATACATTCCTCTCCAAATGAAAAACCCCCTTGAAATAACGCTGTTTTGTACATTGTATTCAATGAGGGTTTGTATTATGATAAACTTTTGGATGCGGATGAAAAAACTGCAAATTTATAAAGATATATGCACAAAAAAACTATTCTCTTTTGAGAATAGTTTTTTCGATTTGTCTTCCTACGCATTTATTTGTCGCAAGTATGTTTGCGAGTAACATATGTTCACCTGCGCATTTATATTCCACAAAACAGGGTTGTGGTTAACATTTGATTAATTGTTTTCTGCTAAAAATTTTTCAAATCCTTCTATAGTTAATTCATCATTTTCATATTTT
>CANQPV010000041.1 GCA_947625825.1 uncultured Clostridia bacterium
TAGTTCAGTTGGTTAGAACGCTAGCCTGTCACGCTAGAGGTCGACGGTTCGAGCCCGTTCCAGGTCGCCATTTTTTAATTTAATATGCCTCGATAGCTCAGTTGGTAGAGCAAGGGACTGAAAATCCCTGTGTCAGTGGTTCGATTCCACTTCGAGGCACCAACGAAAAGTTCTAAAAGGTATGCAAACTTTCTAGAACTTTTTTTATGTAAATAATGGTTCAATGTCAATAGTTGGGGTGAAACATCTGTAAAGTTGTTTTGCACCAGCTTTTTAAGGTTTGTTAAACAATTTATTTCAAACTATTGCTTTTTTCTCCAATATATGGTAAAATAATAATGTTTAAAAAACTTACCTTTTACTTAGTTTAAGAAATATAACTCCACTTAAACTCAGTTCTAGGCAAATAAAAATAAAGGAGGAATTATTATGACAAAAGAAAGAAAACAAGAAATTATTAATACTTATAAAAGAGATGCAAGCGATACTGGTTCACCAGAAGTTCAAATAGCTCTTTTAACAGAAAGAATTAATGAATTAACAGAACATTTAAAAGTTCACGTAAAAGACAATCACTCTAGAAGAGGTCTTTTAAAAATGGTAGGTTCAAGAAGGAACTTACTTGCATACCTAGCAAAAAAAGATGTTCAAAGATATAGAGAAATCGTTGAAAAATTAGGACTAAGAAAATAATTTTAAATTTGGGCGTTTGCAGTAAAAACAAACGTCCAATTTTGGTAAAATACGAAAGGCTTAAAAAGATTAAAAGCATAGAACTAAAAATTAAATCATTATTTAAATTATGCAAATAATCAAATAAAAATTTGATATATAAAAACAATACTTAAAATTAGCTAGTAGCTTGTATTATGTTCTAAAAACATTTAGTACATAATAGAGGTTACACTAATTTAGTATTGTTTTAATATAAATTTATTATCGGGTTAACCTGTCCCTAAATGCTTAAAAACAAGCAACGGGACCTGTCCCCAAGAAAGGAAGAAAAATTTATGTTTAAAACTTATGAAACTGAATTAGCAGGAAGAAAACTAGTAATTGAAACAGGAAAAATTGCAGAACTTGCAAATGGTAGTGTAATGGTACGCTACGGAGAAACTGTTGTTATGGTAAATGTAACAGCAGCAAAAGAACCAAAAGAAGGAGTAGACTTTTTCCCACTATCTGTTGATTATGAAGAAAAATTATATGCAGTAGGAAAAATTCCAGGAGGATTTACAAAAAGAGAAGGAAAACCAGCAGATAAAGCAATTTTAACATCAAGAGCAATAGATAGACCTTTAAGACCATTATTTCCAAAAGACTTTAGAAATGATACTTGCGTTGTAGCAACTGTATTATCAGTAGAGCCAGATAACAGCCCAGAAGTATGCGCTATGATAGGCGCATCTGCTGCACTTTCTATTTCAGATATTCCATTCGGAGGTCCTACAGCAGCAGTTAATGTAGGCTATGTAGATGGAAAAATTATTATAAACCCAACACTAGAGCAAAGAGAAAAATCAAGATTAACTCTAACAGTAGCAGGAACTTTAGAAAAAATAACAATGATTGAAGCTGGAGCTGATGAAATACCAAACGATACAATGTTAGAAGCAATTAAAACAGCACACGAAGAAATTAAAAAGATTTGTAACTTTATTACAGATATTAAAAATGAAATAGGAAAGCCAAAATTTGAATACAAATCTTTTGCAGTAGATCCAGAAGTTTATAATGAAATTGAAGCAAACTTTAAAGATAGAATGTATCAAGATGTACAAGCTACAGATAAAACTGTAAGAGATAGCAATATTGAAAAAATTACAGAAGATATAAATGCATACTTCACAGAAAAATATGGCGAAGAAGCTTTAGAAGAAAAACAAAGAGACATAGCAGATAGTATTCATGACTTAGAAAAAGCATGTGTTAGACAAATGATTTTAGAAGAACATAAACGTCCAGATGGCAGAAAAATAGATGAAATAAGACCACTTTCTTGTGAAGTTGGAATACTTCCAAGAGTACATGGTAGCGCCATTTTTACTAGAGGACAAACTCAAGTTATGTCTGTAGTAACACTTGGAATGAAAAGTGAAGAACAAATGCTAGATGGCTTAGATGAGGAAGAAACAAAAAGATATATGCACCAATACAATTTCCCATCATATAGTGTAGGCGAAGCAAGACCATCTCGTGGACCAGGAAGAAGAGAAATAGGACATGGAGCTTTAGCAGAAAAAGCATTAGTTCCAGTTATTCCATCAGAAGAAGAATTTCCATATTCAATTCGTGTTGTATCAGAAGTGCTTTCTTCTAATGGTTCTACATCACAAGCAAGTATATGTGGAAGTACGCTTGCATTAATGGATGCAGGTGTACCAATTAAAAAGCCAGTTGCAGGTATTTCTACAGGATTAGTTACAGATAAAAACGATCCAAACAGGTACATTATGCTTACAGATATTCAAGGAATAGAAGATTTCTTTGGAGATATGGACTTTAAAGTAGGTGGAACAAAAGACGGAATTACTGCAATTCAAGTAGATATTAAAATAGATGGCTTAACTTATGATATTATAAAAGAAGCATTTGAAAGAACAAAAGTAGCAAGAGATTACATATTAGATAACGTAATGCTTCCAGTAATTAATAAACCAAGAGAAGAAATTTCAAAATATGCACCAAAAATTTTAACTGCAACAATTAGTACAGAAAAAATAAAAGATGTTATAGGACCTGGCGGAAAAATGATTAATAAAATCATTGAAGAAACTGGCGTTAAAATTGATATTTCAGATGATGGAAAAGTATGTGTATATTCAGAAAATAGTGAAAGTGGCAAAAAAGCAATGGACATGATTTTAGATATAGCTAAAATTATTGAAGTAGGCGGAATATACAATGGTACTGTAACTAGAATAATGTCATTTGGAGCATTTATTGATTTAGGCGGAGGAAACGAAGGACTACTTCATATCTCTAAAATTTCAAGCAAAAGAGTTGAAAAAGTAGAAGATGTGTTAAATGTTGGAGATGAAGTTACTGTTAAAGTTTCTGAAATAGATAGTCAAGGAAGAATTAACTTAAACATGAAAGATCTAGAAGCTAAAGAAAACTAAGATTTTTCTTCTTATTAAAAAAATACAATTTTGTATTTCTTAAGAATTTTTTAATTATAATAAGAAAAGTTGAAAAAATATAAACGTAGTAATATAATAAATATTGCAATGAAATAAAGCATACAATATAAGTAATCATAAGGAAAATAAAGAGGAGATAAAAAAATGGAATATTTATATATCATACAACAAGCATTAGTATGGATTATAACAATATTTTGGTTATATCAATTAGCAATTAGTGTTTGTTCTTTGGTAAAATTAAAAGATAAACCATTAATAGTAAACAAAAACCACAAGTTCATGGCAATTATACCAGCACATAACGAGGAAAGCGTTGTGGCAGAATTAATAGAGAGCTTAAAAAATCAAAACTATCCAAAAGAATTATTAGACATTTATGTTATTGCAGATAACTGCACAGACCTTACAGCACAAGTAGCAAGAGATGCTGGAGCAATAGTTTATGAAAGATTTGATCCAAGCAAAAAAACAAAAGGATATGCTCTAAATTGGTTCTTAAAACAAAAAATAGAGGAAAATGCAGACTATGACGCATTTTGCATATTTGATGCAGATAATATTGTAGATAAAGAATTTATTAAAAATATGAACAAAAAGCTTTGCCAAGGAGAAGATGTTGTTCAAGGCTATAGAGATATTAAAAACCCTACAGATAACTGGATAACAGCAGGTTATGCAATTTTCTATTGGACAATGAACCGTTTTTATCATTTAGCAAGATACAATGTAGGTTTATCTCCATTAATAAATGGAACAGGTTTTATGGTAAAATTTGATGTTGTAAAACCAAATGGATGGGAAACTAAAACCCTAACAGAAGATATTGAATTTTCTTTAAAAAGAATTATACAAGGTAAAAAATTAGGCTGGGCAACAGATGCAATTGTTTATGATGAACAACCACTTGGCTTTAAACAAAGTTGGAACCAAAGAACTAGATGGACAGTTGGACACATACAATGTATAAAAGAATATACCAAACCACTAGCATTAGCAATTAAAGAACATAAAACAATTATGAATTTTGATGGATTTTTATATATTATAGGTAGTATTCCTATGTTTGTAGCAACACTTGTGCTATTATTATTAAATTTTATTATGTATGCCGGACAAGGAATGACAAGTACAGATTTAATTATAAATGTATTAAGATATTTAATACCAACATTTATATTACCAATTATAACAGCAGTAATGATTATGCTACTAGATAAAAGACCTATTAAGCCAATGATAAAAGGTTTACTATGTTATCCATTATTTTTAGGATCATGGCTTATGATAAACTTTAAATGCTTATTTAAACGAGATACAAATTGGGTAAAAATTGATCATATAAGAAAAATTGCAATTAATGAAGTTACTGCTAACGCCAATGTAGAAAAAATTGATTAAATTAAAAAGAATATAAAGTATAATTTTATAAATACTTTATATTCTTTTTTTTGCTTTAAAATATAAGCTAATTTACATTTAAGATTATTTTAAATTTTGTTACTATTCACAGTCCTAAAATTATCCGCCACGCGCCCAACGTATTATATATGTTAATAAAAGTCTTTATAACTAACAATATAGCTTTATAATTAACAGCATAGAATTAGCTTAATAAATAATATACACATTTCCAATACAATAATATTCATAATTGCTAATGTCAATATTCATATCTTTTAAAAACGAATCTATAATTATAAAAGCTTCATTTTCATTTTTATTATACAATTTATTAATAAATTCATTTTTATTATGCACATGTATAGAAGATGTGCTATCTAAAGCATCTTGATATATAACATAAACATCTATACCATTAGAATTACAATAACATATATTATTTTTCTGTAAAACTTGTGTAGAATAGTGCATAGCATCTATATATTTTGCAGAAAAGCACCATGAATTATCAATAATATTAGTATAAGAACTATAAAGATATGTTACAAAACAAATAAATAATGCAGAATAGATTGCAATAATATTATATTTTAAAAATTTTATTTTACTAACAACATAAATTCCATAAAAACTAAAAAACAATATAGGAAACCAAATAATATTTATTCTATTAATATTTACATTGTTAATAACAATTCCAAGTACAAAGCTTAAAATTAGCCATATGCCAAAAAAGAAAGTTCCAATATTCCTTTTTTCTTTATGTTTAATAAAATAAAAAATTCCAATAAAGAAAAATATAATAGATATATGATACACTGTACCAAATATTTTAGTTCCATTCCATTCTAAACCATCATACTGAGCAAAAAAAGTTTTTAGCAAACAGCATATATTATTTAAAAGAGTTTTACCAATATCTTTAGAGAAAAATATCATATCTCCTGTTCGAGCATTTTTAGCAAAATATTGAATTGTTATAGGTCCAATAGAAATATTAGTTTCTATTTTTAATGCATTTATAACATACATAGCTAAAATAGGAGAGCTAAATAGTAAATAAATAATTATACAAATAATAATTTGTTTTATAGTAACTGCTTTTTTAACAAGTAAATAAATTGTGCAAATAAGCAAAAATAGTGGAACTATATAAACAGAAACACCATAAGTATACATAGTAAGAGCAAAGAAAAGCATAGATAAGTATAACATCCACTTTTTATCGGTTATGCCACGATATAAGAAATATACAGATATAAGCATAAAATGTGGAAACATGTTGCAATCAATAGACCAAATAGATTGAAGCAAATGCCAAGGGCAAATGCTAACAAAAGCCATTGCCCACAATGCTAATTTTTTATTGTTAAATATGCGTTTTACTAAGTCATAAAAAACAATAATTGAAATAATGCTAACTATAAGCATTGGAAGTCTTACACTTACAATAGAAAAACCAAATATTTTTGTAAAAATAGCAATTAAATACATTAGCATTACACTTTGCCCCATAGCACCCCAAGCTTCCAAGTAAACAGGAAAACTTGTACCATATATATCCACACCATTTTCAGCCATTGTTTTAGCATTAATTGCAGTCATAGCTTCATCCACATTTATTTGTGAAATCGCAGTAGGCCATGCAATTACTCTAACGCCAATAGCAATTACTAAAATTAATATAAACAAAATTTTATTAATTTTATCTTCATTTAAATTAATTTGCATTCGATTTCTCCTTTTTAAAAATACTTTTAATATTAAAATTATTAATAGCTATAGAAGAGGCAGGAATTAATGTAACAATATAAGGAATTATATATCTAGATTTTGCTTCCCATAATATATGAAATGCAAAGCCTCCTATAAATATAGTAATTAAGAATATTAATTCCAAAGACAAATTTTTTCTATTTTGTATTAAAACAATCAAACTACATACACAAGTTACTATTAAAAGCACTTTTTGGTAAAAAGTAAGTGGTTCTATTGCATTTTCTAAAACATCATGTTCAGATGTGGTGTTATTTCTTATAGCAGAATATGTATTTTCTGTCCACATAGAGGCAAGCTTTGAAACATAAAATTCAAATGTATAACCAATATTCTGTGAAAAATATTGCAATCTATTTTTTACTCTTTCTACATATTCATCTTTAATATTAGGATCCCTTAAAGCAGGCTCTCCAATATCTTCATCATACCAACCACTACCTCTATGACTATTATCTTCCATTGCCATAAGAATATAGCTTATAATAGGGTAAGATTTATTCTTGTCTAAATTATATTTATTTAAGTAATAATTTTGCACTAATGATGATGGAACAATTGAAATAACTATGTATATAATAATTAAAAAAGCATTTAACAAATTTTCTTTCCATGATTTTTTAGTAATCTCTTTAAATAAATTTAACAACAAATATATTACAGTTGCAATTACAAATATTAAGCTATTCATTCTCATCATATATGCTACCATTGTAAGTAATCCACTAAATATAATATATTTAATTTTTTTAGTTTCTGTATATCGCATTGTAAAATAAACTGAAAGCAAACATAAGCTTAAAGCAGGAATATCTCCATATATAAAAGTTGAAAACATAGGTAAAGATGCAAAAGTTAAAATTAGTACAAACATTAAAACTTTATTAGTTTTATATTTTTTAGATAACTGCACATTTATTTTATATAATGAAAATATGGTTAAAATAATAGCAAGAACATTTAATACTCTTAGAGGACCAGCCTCACCAAAATGTATTATTTTAAAGAAAATACTATAAATAAAAGCAAGGGTTATTTGATGATGATAACTTTGAAAATAATTGCCTAAAGAGATTCCACTTGCATAAGAAGAACTTTCAAAAGCTTCTTTTAAATTATTATTATAAATAGCTTTTGCTATATCACAAACAGTACCTGAATCTCCTACTATTCCAGGTCTTACTAAAATAGGCCATAATATAAGAAATATTAAATAAATTAATAAAGCTATAATAGGTAAATATTTTTTTAGCTTAGGATGCTTACAGTTTTCAGTATTATATAAATTATTATTTATATATTTACATATGAAAAATATAAATAATCCTAATAAAATAAGTCCTACAACATATAAAAAAGAATTAAAGTTAATAGTAATATGTTCGTTTGCATCTAAATTTGCTGTAAATATAAAATTTAAAATAACAACTATACTTAAAAATAATATTCCAAAAATATATATAATTTTTTTCAATTTAATTCCTCCAATTATAAGTTTAAATAATTATTCATTTTCATAGACATTATAGCATATATAATTTTTTCGGTAAAGAAGTATTGAGAAACAAAATTTGATATGGTAAAATATTATAAAATGTTGTAGGAGATATAAAAAATGAAGAAAATAAAATTAAAATATGTACATATAATTATAATATTAGCAGGAATTATATTTATTAGTTTATCAGCTTTTCATAGCAATATTTGGTTTGATGAAAGCTATTCAGTAGCAATAGCAAAACATAACTTTGTAGATATTTGGAAAATTACAGGAAATGATGTACATCCAGCACTATATTATTGGATGCTACATATTGTGTTTATTATTTTTGGAAATAATGTTATGGCATTTAGATTGTTTTCAGTACTTGCAACAATTATACTTGGCATACTTGGATACACTCATATAAGAAAAGATTTTGGAGAAAAAGTAGGAATATTTTTTTCATTTTTAACTTACTTTTTACCAATATGCTCTACATATAGTGGAGCAATTAGAATGTATTCATGGTCATGCCTACTTACTTGCATATTATGTATTTATGCATATCGTTTTTATAAAGAATTAAGAAATAATAAATGGCAAAAGAACTTAATAATTTTTGGAATTTTTAGTATAGCTTGTTGCTATATACATTATTATGCAACAGTTACAGCGTGTATAGTTAATTTTATATTATTAATATATTTAATAAAAAATAGAAAAGAATACAAAAAAGCATTGTATAGCTTCTTAATTTTAGCCCTTATACAAATAGCTTTATATCTTCCATGGGTATTATATTTATACAAGCAACTTAAACATGTTGGAGCTGGCTTTTGGATAACAATAGGAGTTAACACTTTAGTAGAAGTACCAAGTTTCCAATTTAGAAGAGAGCTAGATACAGTGTTTACATTTGATTTTAAAACAATAATTGCACTAGTAGCTTCAATTTTAATGTATATATATGTTGGATATTTAATTTACAAAGCTAAAAAAGAAAAAGAAAATATTAATGCAGGAAAATTAGCAATAATTGTATATTCTTCTGTTATAGGAGCCTACTTACTAGCTTCACTTATTCTTTTTTCACCTGTAATATATTCACGTTATTTGTTTGCAATTACAGGCATATACATTTTTGCTATAGCATTTTTTATGGCAAAGGAAAAGAAAACATGGGTATCAGTAGTAGTTTGTATTTTAATTTTAATATTGTCTGTATTTAGCAATACCGAAAACATATTAATCAACTATGACAAAACTAATATGAAACAAATTGAATATTTAAAGGAAAATGTTAAAAAGGATGATATAATTATATATTCTAATATTGGAAATGGTGGAGTAATAGCAGCATTTTTTCCAGAAAATAAGCAGTATTTTATAAATTTAGGCGGATGGGATGTAGTAGAAGCATATAAAGCTTATTCACCGGGCATGGAAACTGTATCTAGTTTCGAAGAAGCTATAAAAGACTATACTGGTAGAATTTGGCTTATAGATTCAGAATATCCAGACTTATATAATAATTTTCCAAAGGAAGGAATAAGTTTGTTAGAAGGACCAGTAAGATTTGATACGAAATACCAAGGATACATTTACAATTTCTTCTTATTAGAAAAACAATAAAATTCTATAAAAAACAGGAAGGGAATGAAACTTAAAATGCAAATTTTTAATAATGCTAATCAAACAGAAGACATAAAAGTATATGCTTTTGTTGGACCATCTGGTACAGGTAAAAGCTATAGGGCACAAATGGTGGCAAATGAAAATAACATTAGCTATATTATAGATGATGGCTTATTAATTAATGAAAATGATGTTATTTGCGGTACATCTGCTAAAAAAGCACCTACAAAGTTAGAAACTGTAAAAGGTGCAATATTTGTTAATGAAAAAGAAAGAAACGAAATGAAAAGGGCTATAAAAAAATATAAGCCTGAATCAATCTTAATTTTAGGCACTTCAGATGGCATGATAGAAAAAATAGCAGAAAATTTAGGACTTCCAAAGCCA
The DNA here is from genome assembly GCA_947625825.1 of uncultured Clostridia bacterium. Lineage (GTDB taxonomy): Bacteria > Bacillota > Clostridia > TANB77 > CAG-508 > CAG-273. The sequence goes on from CANQPV010000041.1 coordinate 9,829, forward strand.
TGCAAAACAGTATACATTCAAGACGTTGCAACAGAAGAAGAAATGGAAACAGCTAAACGAATTCGTACAACACAAGGAAAACATGTTATACCGGTGCCAACATTTGAAATAAAAAAAGATTTTTCTGGCTATATTTTAGACCCATTACAAATATTTAAATTAAAAGGAAAGGGAAATGAACCATATATGGCAGAAAAATCAATTATTAGACCTACTTTTAGTTATTTAGGAAATTTTACTATTTCAGATACTGTATTTAGGCAAATTGCAGAATACTTAGCAAAACGTTCAGATGCAGTATATAAAGTAATGAAAACAAGAGTAGAAAGTAAGCCAGAAGGACCTAATATATATATGGAAGTTTCTATTAATTATGGGTATAACATATTAGAAACTTTAAGAGAATTTAAACAAAAAATAAAAAAAGAAATTGAAATTTTAACAACCATGACTGTGCAAGATATAACTATTGTAGCAAAAGGAATTCACATTGAAGAAAATAAAGCTCAAAATAATGAAAATAATAATGAAAATATAGACCAATAGGAGGAATATAATTATGTCTTTTATTGTAGCAATAGATGGACCATCTGGAACAGGAAAAGGAACTATAACTAAATTAATAGCAAAAGAAATGAATTTATTAAACATAGATACAGGCTCAATGTACCGTAGCTTAGCTCTTAAATGCTTAAAATTAGGAATTAATACATTAGAAAATAAAGAA
>CANQPV010000042.1 GCA_947625825.1 uncultured Clostridia bacterium
TAGATACAGGCTCAATGTACCGTAGCTTAGCTCTTAAATGCTTAAAATTAGGAATTAATACATTAGAAAATAAAGAAGAAATTATAGAAATTGCAAAAAATATAAAAATTGAAATAAAGCACAATGAGGAAAATCAAGAAATATTTCTAGATGGAGAAAATGTAACAAGCAAAATACGAACAAAAGAAGTAACAGCTTTTTCTTCGCCAGTATCTTCTATTCCAGAAGTTAGAGAAATTATGGTAGATATGCAAAGAAAAATGGCAGAAAATAAAAACGTAATAATGGAAGGCAGGGACATTACTACAGTTGTATTTCCAAATGCAAATGTTAAAATTTATTTAGATGCTAGTGTAGAAGAAAGAGCTAAAAGAAGATTTAAAGAAAATACGGAAAAAGGAATTAATATGTCTTACGAAGAAACTTTAAAGGCAATGGAAAAAAGAGACTACGAAGATAGCCATAGGGAAGTAGCTCCTTTAAAAATAGCAGAAGATGCCGTAGTAGTAGATACTACAAGTATGACTATTGAAGAAGTAAAAGAAAAGGTAAAAGAACTTATTAAGGTTCAGAACGGCACCTCTCAAAACTGCGAAAAATAGTACTATTTAAGCTTTAATATATTATATAGTAACAAAAAAGTAAAAAAAGGTGAATTAAAATGATTAGAAAAATAGTTATAACGTTATTACGTGTATTTCTTTTAATAACATTTAGAATAAAAAAAGTAGGACAAAAAAATATAGAAAATAAAGGTGCGTATATTGTATGTGCAAACCATAGGTCAAACTGGGATCCACCAATTTTAGTATCTTCTATAAAAAGAGTTTCATACATAATGGCAAAAGAAGAATTATTTAAAAATGATTTTATAAAATGGATGGCTAAAAAATGTTGTGTATTTCCAGTAAAAAGAGGAAAAATGGATATAGAATCTATGAAATTTGCTTTAAAAGTTTTAAATGATGAGCAAATTTTAGTTATTTTTCCAGAGGGAACTAGAAATGGAATGGAAAAGAACGGAAAAGCACAAAATGGTACTGCATTTATGGCACTAAAAACTGGTGTGCCTGTAATTCCAGTTGGAATACAAGGAATCTTAAAGCCATTTCATAAGGTAACATTAAATTTTGGAAAGCCATTAGACTTTAGTGAGTATAAAACAAATAAGCCAGATAAAGAGCTACTAGATAAGGTAAGCAAAGAAATAATGGACAACATAATTATGTTGACAAATGAAAAGATTTAATTTATAATAGTAATGTTGAGGCTAAATTTTTAATTAAACAATAATAAACAAAATTTATACATTATATGTTACAAGATAATGGCTATAATTACATTAAAGCTAGAATAGTACTAGTTTTCTTGTTTTTCAAATTGCCCGTTGCAGGAGTAGGTTCAAAGAAGAAATGTCAGAACGGGACCTCTCAAAACTGCGAAAAATAGTACTATTCTAGCGGGTTAACTATAAAACTATTAATTAGTAAACATTATATTTTTTGTTAAGATATATCAATAGATTTAGTAAAAGGGGAATGAAAAAATGAATAACGAAAACATCAGAAATATTGCAATTATTGCACACGTTGACCATGGAAAAACAACATTAGTAGATGCACTTTTAAAACAAAGCCATGTGTTTAGAGAAAATGAACAAGTATCTGAAAGAATTATGGATTCAGGAGATATTGAAAAAGAAAGAGGAATTACAATTCTAGCCAAAAATACATCTGTTATGTATAATGGCATTAAAATAAATATTGTAGATACTCCAGGCCACGCAGATTTTGGCGGAGAAGTAGAGCGTGTTTTAAAAATGGTAGATGGTGTTCTTTTATTAGTAGATGCTTTTGAAGGACCAATGCCACAAACAAGAGAAGTGTTAAAAAAATCTTTAGCACTTAATTTAAAACCAATAGTTGTAATAAATAAAATAGATAGACCAGGTGCAAACCCATTAAAAGTAGTAGACCAAGTACTAGAATTATTCATTGAACTTAATGCAAATGATGAACAATTAGACTTTCCAGTTATATATGCTTCAGCAAAAAATGGAATTGCCAAAATGAATTTAGAAGATGAAAGCGATAATGTTACTTGTATTTTTGATACAATTATAAATACAATTAAAGCACCAGCATGTAATACCGAAGGAACTATGCAAATGCTAGTATCTAACATTGACTATGATGACTATTTAGGAAGAATTGCAGTAGGTAGAGTTGAACGTGGTACAATTAATACTGGTATGAGTGTAGCTATTTGCAAAAAAGATGATAAAATAACTCAAGGAAAAATTGCAAAACTATTTACCTATGAAGGTTTAAAAAGAGTAGAAACTGAAAGTGTTGGAGCAGGAGATATTGTTTGTATTTCTGGTATTTCAGATATTAACATTGGAGAAACAGTTTGTGATGTTAATAATCCAGAAAAAATAGACTTTGTAGATATAGATGAACCAACTGTATCTATGACATTTAGCGTAAACAATGGTCCATTTGCAGGAAAAGAAGGACAATTTGTTACATCTAGACATATTAGAGATAGATTATTTAAAGAACTTGAAAGAAATGTTAGCTTACGTGTAAAAGAAACAGACACACCAGATAGTTTTGAAGTATGTGGACGTGGAGAATTACACTTATCTGTATTAATAGAAACAATGCGTAGAGAAGGCTTTGAACTTTTAGTATCTCGTCCAAAAGTTATATTTAAACAAATAGATGGCGTAAAATGTGAGCCTATTGAAAGACTTGTTGTAAATGTTCCAGACGATTGCATTGGAAATGTAATTGAAAAATTAGGAAGAAGAAAAGCAGAAATGCTTAATATGGAGCCAGCAGAGCTTGGACATACAAAAGTAGAATTTAAAATTCCAGCAAGAGGATTAATTGGTTATCGTACAGAATTTTTAACAGATACAAAAGGTGAAGGAACTATGAATAGCATTTTTGATTCTTACGAGCCATATAAAGGAGAAATTCAAGCTAGAACAAGAGGCGTGTTAGTTGCATTTGAACAAGGAACATCTATTACTTATGGATTATATAATGCACAAGAAAGAGGAGAACTTTTAATAGGACCAGGCGTAGAAGTATATGAAGGCATGATAGTAGGAATTAATTCTAGAAACGAAGACATTTCTATAAATGTATGTAAAGAAAAACATTTAACAAATACTAGAGCCTCTGGATCAGATGATGCACTTCGTTTAGTACCACCTGTTCAAATGTCTTTAGAAAAAGCTATTGAATTTATAGAAGAGGACGAGCTTGTTGAAGTAACACCTAAAAATATTCGTTTAAGAAAGAAAATATTAGATAACAAAACAAGAGAAAGAATGGCAAGAAGAGTAGTATCTGAATAAAAAATTTATATTATAAAAAATGGAGGGGAGCAATTATGTCATCATATGAAAGAAGAAGGAAAGAAAACTTAGGGAGAAATTTATCTATTGGTTTAGCACATGAAGACTGGGTAAGAAAACAAAGATTAGCTTCAAAAACGTTATCAGAAGATAGTTTAATAAGACAAGAAATTCATACTTATATTAGAGATATATGTACTTCAACTAAAAGAACAAAGAGTGAAATTTTAGAAACGCTAGCCAATAGATTTTCAGATAGTAAATATGATAAATATCGTACTTATTTTGAAACTTGGGTTTCTGATGTTTTAGCAAAAATGGGACGTAAAACAGAGGAACATCTAGAAGACGAAGAACGTTAACAATTCATGAGTACTAAAAATATTTAAAGAGAGTGAATATTTACAAGTAATGAATAGAGAAGAATTAAAAAACATTAAGAAAAAAGCATTAGAAGAAAAAATACCAATTATTATGGATGATACTTTAGAGGTGATTAGTAAAATTTTAAAAGAAAAATCACCTCTTAAAATATTGGAAATAGGTACAGCAGTTGGTTATTCTGCAATTTGCTTTTCAGAATATTTAAGCCCAAATGGTTACATAGATACAATAGAAAGAGACTTGCAAAGAGTTAAAGAAGCAAAGGAAAATATAAAAAAAGCAGAAGTAGAAGATAAAATTAACATTTATGAGGGAGATGCTGTAGAAATTCTTCCAACGCTAAATGGAGCCTATGATGTGGTGTTTATAGATGCAGCAAAAGGAAAATATCCATTTTTCTTAAAAGAAGCATTAAGAACTTTGAACAAAAATGGAATAATTATTGCAGATAATGTGCTATATAAAGGATACGTTATGAGCGACTATAATAAGCATAAACAACGTACTGCAGTTAGAAATTTAAGAGAATATATTGCAGAAATTACTGAAAACCCTAATTTAGAAACTGAAATTTTAGAAGTAGGAGATGGACTAGCTATTTCTAAAAGGAAAAATTAAAAAAAGAGTTGTATTAATTTTAAAAACGACTTTGAAACTATCCGCCACTTAAGCTTGCATCTTACATATTTTTTTCTTAGGCTAAAGCACGAAAAAATATATGTAAAATCGCTAGTGGCTACTCTAAAAGCTATAATTAGCTGTGATATTTTTTAAGTTAAATATCTTATAAATGAAGCAATTGTATCAACTAGCCAAATTCCGCATAATAAGTAAAGTGTAGAACATTGAACCATATATGGAATTTTAGCTAAAATTAAATTAATTTTCTTTTTTAAAAATGGATAAACATGATTAATAAAAATAATAGCAATAATTCCCCATGCAAAAGAATAAAAAATACTAATTCTTCCATTTAAATTAAAAAATTCATTTGTATAATCCCACCAATGCATGGCAAATAATGCATCTAATCCATAACTTACAACATATTCAAAGGCAGAAAAAATAATAGCAGCATATATAAAAAGTTTTAAATTATTGTTACGATATTTTGCTAAAAACAAAATTAACATTAAAGCACCAAAGCCATAAATAGGGCAAATAGGACCATATAGAAATCCTCTTTTAGTAAAATAACCTAAAGTATATATTGAGTACAAAGTTTCCATTACCCATCCTAAAAAGGCAAATATAAAAAAGTACATTATTAAAGTTTGAATTCTATTTAATTTTATTTTTTTACTTGTTTTTTCCATAGTATAAAAACCCCTTTTATATTTATATATAATAACAAACTTTTAGAACAAAGTAAATATAAATTGGAAAAATTTTACTTATGAAAATCAGCAATTGTTACTATTCACGGCTAATTATAAATTTTAGAGTAGCCACAGCGGTATGCTATATGTTTTTTCGTGCTTTAGCCTAAGAAAAAACATATAGCATGCGCAAGCGACGTGGCGGATAATTTTATGGCTGTGAATTGTAACCAGTAACTTACGTACTCGACAAATACTTACAAATATAGTATAATTAAAAAGGTAAAATAAATAAGTATTTAATAAATATAAAAATAGGAGAAATAAAATGAAATTTGAAAAGCCAGAGTTGTTAGCACCAGCAGGATCTTTTGAAAAAGCAAAAACAGCTTTTTTATATGGAGCAGATGCAGTATATTGTGGAACAGGAGCACTTTCATTAAGAAGTAGGGCAGAAGTAGATAATAACGATTTAGCAAAAACTATTGAATATGCACATAGTATAGGCAAAAAAGTTTATGCCACAATAAATATATATGCTTGGGACAGTTATTATGAAGAAATAAAAAAACAAGCACAAATGCTAAGTAAATTAAACGTAGATGCAATTATTGCATCAGACGGTGGAGTTATGGAAATTTTAAAAGAATATGCTCCAAACATACCAATTCATGTAAGTACACAAGCAAACACAGTAAGCTACCATAGTGCAAACTTTTGGTACAAAAATGGTGCTAGCAGAGTAATTTTAGGAAGAGAATTAAACAAAAACCAAATTGCCGAAATTATGCAAAATAAGGAAAAAGGCTTAGAAATAGAAATATTTGTACATGGCGCAATTTGTTTTGGCTACTCTGGAAGATGCTTTTTAAGTGACTTTTTAGCAAGTAGAAGTGCAAATTTAGGAGATTGTGCTCAAAGCTGTAGATGGGCATATAATGTTTATGTAGAAGAAAACAATAACCCAGGAAATTTAATGCCAGTAGAGCATGATGAACACGGAACATACATATTTTCTTCTAAAGACTTATGCTTAATTAAAGAAATACCAGAAATTATAAATATGGGAATTAATAGTTTAAAAATAGAAGGAAGACTTAAAACAGAATATTACTTAGCATCTGTTGTAAATAGCTATAGAAATGCAATAGACGATTACATGAAAGATCCAGAAAATTATGATTATACAAAATATTTAAATGAATTAGAGAAAACAAAAACAAGAGGGCTAACTACATTTTATTTTAATGATAGAAATAACAAAGACTTCCAAGAATATGAAGGAAAACAATATAATCCTAATTATGAATTTGGAGGAAAAGTGCTACAAAATATTAATGGAAAATATTTAATAGAGATTAGAAATAAACTAAATGTAGGAGATACAATGGAAGTTCTAATTCCAGAAAAAATAGAAACTGTAAGTTTTACAATAGAAAAATTATGGGATTCAGAAACTGGCGAAGAAATACCAACAGTAAACCCAGGAAAACAAGGACAAACAGTTTTAATGAATATTCCAGCAAAAGTAGAAAATGGTTGGATTTTAAGAAGAAAAAAATAATTATAAGGCGGGGCTTTGCTTTAAGCAAAACTCCGCCTTTAAATTAATATTTATGAATTTTCTAATTTTTCAAACTTTAGACCAATTAAAAAACTAATTGCAAATAAGCAGATAGAAAATAGCCATTCTAAATTAAAACTAAAACCGAGGATAAAGAACTAATATAGAACCTAAAACAAAGCCAATAATTGCATAAAATGTTTGAGTATGATAATTACATAGCAAAAACTGAATAAGTTTTAAAAATATAAAACCTCCAATTAATATTCCTATTCCAAGCGGAAATAAAATGCATAAATTAACATTTGCAACAGCGTCTAAGTAAGTAGTATATATACCTAAGCTTATTAAAATAACGCTACTACTAACTCCAGGAACTACTATACCAATAGACATTAAAAATCCTGCAAATATTAAATAAAAAAAGTACGAATTTGAAACTTGTATATTAAATATTTGAGGTAAAATATTTTCTAGTTTAATAGATAAAATACCTAACAAAAATGCAGATATTAAAAAAGTTAAGTAATGTAAACGAAAACCTTTACCTCCATTTGCTCTTTTAAATAAAATAGGAATACTTCCTAAAATTAAACCGATAAAGCAAAATTTAGTTGGCATAGGGTATGTGCTAAATAAAAAATTAAGTAGCTTTCCTACTAAAAGCACGCCAACTATTCCACCAAGAACTAATGGAAAAAGAAATATTATATTTTTCTTAAAATCATGAAACAAATTTAAAATGCTGTTTACTAGCTTTTCATAAATACCAAATATAACACAAAAAACACCACTACTAATTCCAGGCAAAATAGCACCAGCACCAATTAAAATTCCTTTAAAAAAATCTAATATAAAATTCATATTTTTTATACCTTTAACAATCTATTTGTAAAGATATATTCAAAAACTTATAAAAAATTCATAAAAACAATTGACAAAAGCTTAATAAACCTTTATAATAATATCTGTTCCAAATAAAAATTGCAGGTGTAGTTCAATGGTAGAATTCCAGCCTTCCAAGCTGGCTATGTGGGTTCGATTCCCATCACCTGCTCCAAGAAAAGTGGTAAGTTAGCCACTTTTTTCTTTTTGCAAATTTATGTGCTATTGTGCAAATGCTTGATACAACTAAATTCTAGCTCTTATTCCTTTTTGTGTATTTTTATAAATTTATGCACATTTTTGTGTATTTGTCACACAAACTGTCACAGAAAATTTTTCTGTGACAGTTCATGAAACTATTGATATTAAAAGAGAGGAGCTATCTTTCATCTAAAGCTTTAGTTTTTTTGTCACTCATATTAGTTAAATAATAATCATTTAACTTTTGCAACTCATCATTTTTAAATTTATTAAGTACAGATGTATAGGTATTTAATGTTACACTAATATCATTATGTCCCATAAGTCTTTGCACAACAACAGGAGCAATTCCACTTTCGATGCATCTTGTTCCAAATGTATGTCTTAAACTATGAGTTGTAATTCCTGTAATTGGCCCACATTGTATTAAAATTCTTTTTAAAATATTATTAACTCCTCTAGGGTCTGCATAATTTCCATTACTTGCAATAAATAGTTGGTTATTAAAGTTATTTTTTGAAACTTCCATCTGTTCCTTAACTTCGTTTAAAATTATAGGTGGTATAGGTACATCTCTATTTCCAGCAAGAGTTTTTGTTTTATTACCCATAATAATTTTTTCATCGGCATCTCTGGTTAGTGTTTTATTAATATGTATTAAATTATTTTTTAAATCAATGTCATTATATTGTAAAGCAAGAGCTTCTCCAATTCTTAAGCCTGCATATAATTGTATTAAAAATACATTTTTATATGGTTCTTCTTCTAAAGTTTTACTTTTTAAGTAGTTAGTAAGCTTTTCTTGCTCTTCAAGTTCCATAGCTCTTACTATTTTATCTTGTTTAACACTTTTGGGCTTATATGTATCTAGCATAGGATTTAATTGTATATAGCCTTTGTTGCGTGCAAATGCAAAAGCTTGTGAAAATTGAATTACAAATTTTTGCATATATGCGTTACTATAATGTGTTAGTGAATTAAAATATTCTTGTAATTCTTCAGAAGTAATATCAGATATATCTTTTTTAGCAAAACCAGCTTGCTCTATAGCACTTATTATTTTTAAGCTTTTTCCATATTGCTGTTCAGAAATACGATTTGTTTTTAACTTCTTTTCTAAAATGCTCCTCATAAGTTCGCATAATGGAATACCATTGTGCTTTATAAATATGCTGTCTGCCTGTTTATACTTTATTTCTGCTAAAAAGTTTTCTGCTTCTTCTTTTGTATCAAAACTTTTTCTGGTTCTTTTAACTTCCTTAGTTTCCTCATTTTTTAAATTATATGATGCAACATATTTTTTTCTGTTATTATCGTAATATATACCACTAGTATTTTTAGATTTCATAATATATCACTCTCCTTACACTCTTTTTTGAGTTTTCCAAAGAATGTATGATATTAAGCATATCTTCCAGCATCTGCCTATGTTTATTGATGGAAAATCGTCTCTTTTAAATATTGTATATGCCATATTTTCACCTATTTTTAAATCTCTTGCTACATCTTGTACTGATATATTTATAAATGGGTTTTTTAGTCTTTTTATACTTTCTAATAACATTTTTTCTTGTGAATTTTCTAAATTAATTTCTATGTTATTTAGTTTTTCTTTTGTATCAATTAGTTTTGTATTAATCATTGCTGCAGCTTGTGTTTCTTCTTCATTATTCATCTTTTATTCATCTCCATTATTTCTAATTTTTCTTAATTTCTAGTAAACTTGCTAAAGTAAGTTCTATATTTGTTAATACATTTATTAAATTCTGTTCAAAACTTATACTATTTACTGCTTTTTCTTCTGTATCAAATAAGGTTAATTCTTTAGAGTAATAATCTTTTATTTGTTTTTTAGTTAGTTGTTTTGAATTTTGATTTTGTGCTTTCCAGTCATTTATATTTATTACATTATTCTTCACAGGACTTTTATTTATTAAATCTTCAGTAAACCATATAATATTTTCTTGTGATAGACTTTCAAATTCTCTTTTCTTTTTGTCTATTTGTACAATAATTAATTCTCCTTTAATATTGCACATATCTAATATTATATTTATTGGCTCTTTCTGCATTTCTTTTTGTTTATTAAATATAATAAATACATTTTGGTAGGGAAGAATTTCAAGCTGTCTATTTATAACTGCCTTTTTTAATATAAATACATTTGGTATTATTCTTACTTCTGGATCTTTTCCTGGTGCTTTATATATTACTCTAAGTTTATTTTTGTTTTTTGCCTTTTCTAGTAGCCTTACATTGTTTTGCTTATTTTTTTGTTTGCTATTTTTTAAGTTTTTGTTTCTTTTTTTGAATATACTAATTTTAGTTAGCTTATTTTGCTTTTCATTTTTATTTGTTATTAATCTTCTCATTAAAACTTACCACCCTT
>CANQPV010000043.1 GCA_947625825.1 uncultured Clostridia bacterium
TTTGCCTGTATCCCTATCTCCGCCACATCCAAATACTAAAATTACTCTTCCTTGTGTATATTCTTTTACTGTACTTAGTATGCTTTCTAAACTTTCTGGAGTATGTGCATAATCAACCATTATAGTTAGCTCTTTTGAATTATTTACTAATTCACTTCTTCCTGGCACACGAATATTAAGAAGTGTTTCACCTATATTTTCTGGAGTTACGCCATATTTTAATGCTACACTAATTGCCGCTAATGAATTGTAAACACTAAATCTACCCGGTATTCCAACTTTTACTCTTTGATTTTTATCTGATAATTTTACTTTAAAATCTACATACGAATTAGTTACTGTTATATCTTTTGCAAGCAAATTAGCAGGGTTATCTATTCCATAAGTTTTAAATTCACAATTTTGTACTAAATTTGGTAGTTTATTTGCATAAATATCATCTGAATTAATAAATGCATATTTACACATTTTAAATAATTTTACTTTAGATTCAAAGTAATCTTCCATACTTGAATGTTCTTTAGCACTTATATGATCTTTTGAAAAGTTTGTAAATATTCCTATATCAAATTCACAGCCATCCACTCTGCCTAGTTTTAGGCTTTGAGAAGATACTTCCATAACTGCTACATTACATTTTTCTTTTACCATTTGGCTTAAAATTGCTTGAAGTTCTAATGCTTCTGGAGTAGTTCTGCTGCTGTCTGCTAATTTTTTATCTCCTATATATGTACAAATTGTTCCTATTAAACCTACTTTAAGTCCTTGCTTTTCTAGCAAAGATTTAATCATAAAAGTAGTTGTAGTTTTTCCTTTAGTTCCTGTTATTCCTATTAGTTTTAATTTCTTAGAAGGATTTTTATAGTAATTACATGCGCAAATAGAAATTGCATGTCTTGTATTGGTTGTTAAAATAAAAGTAACATCTTCTGGTAAATCTTTTACCATTTCTTTTGTTATTTTATCTGCTTGCGCCATAATTACTTTAGCACCATTTTTTATTGCTTCTGGAATATACTTGTGCCCATCTTCGTCAAAGCCTTCTATTGCAACAAACATATCTCCTTTTTCTATCTTTTGAGAGTTACTTTCTATTTTAGAAACTTCTATATCTAAACTTCCTTTTACCTTTAAGTCTTCTAGACCTGATAAAATACTTTTAAGTTCCATACTTCTCTCCTATTCTACTCTATTTTTCCAAATACATTATATAACTAAATATAATTTTTGTATAGTTATTTTTTTGTTTTTTGTTATATACTGTCAAATTTGTTTAAATCGTAACTATTACTTTTGTTCCTTCATATATGCTAATGCCTCTTTTAGGTAGTTGTTCTTTTACAATTGTTTCTTTTTTATTATATTCTTCTGGTTCATCTTTTATTTGTAATTCTAAATTTACTTCTTTTAGTGTCTTTATAGCTTCTTCTATGGTTAACCCTTCTATATCTGGTACTTCTACTTGTTTTTTTATATCTTCTTCTTTTTCATTATCTTTTTGAAGCTCTAAATAAGGAAGAACTTCTGATAATACCTGACCTCCTACAGGTGCTCCCACAGCACCTCCTTGGGTTATTTTAGCAACACTTTTTAACATTTTAATTGTTTTTTGAATATAATAATAAGTGAGGTGAATGCTATGCTATCAAACATTTTTTATACTGCCAAAGCAATTATAAAAGGTGGAAGAAAATATTCTAAAATAAATGGTACTGTTTATTTTAGGGAAACTAAAAATGGTGTATTAATTACAGCTAAAATTAATAATTTGCCACAAGCTAAAGATAAATGTAAAGGTAGATTTTTTGGTTTTCATATTCATGAAGGAAATTCTTGTACAGGAAATGAAAATGACGAATTTGCAAATACTAAATCACATTTAAATCCTACTAATTGTCCTCATCCATATCATATAGGTGATTTACCACCATTAATTGAAAATAATGGATACGCATATATGAGTGTATTAATAAATAAATTTAAAATTAAAGATATTATTGGTAAAACAATTGTTATTCATGATATGCCAGATGATTTTACTACCCAGCCTAGTGGTAATTCTGGAACTAAAATTGCCTGTGGTATTATTAAATAATAATAAAAAAAGATAGGAAATATTACTTGTTTTAATATTTCCTATTTTTATATAATTTTCATATATTAAATTTTTATTAGTATAATTGTTTTAAATTATCTACAATTATTAATAAATTCCTTAAATAGAGCATTTACATGTTCTTCATTGTTAATTTTATGTCTATAACTACAATCATAATGGCTATGGCTTTTAGTTTTATATTTTTAATTTTCAAAATTAAATTTTATAGTTATATCTCCATTTTCATGTACATAAATGCTATTTATTAGTTCTAGCAATATATTTCTTGTTAATTTAGTTATTTTTCTCTGATTTTTAAAGTTTTCTAGCCATTCGTTTTTGTCGTTTTTTTGAATTTCATATTTTTGTTTTTCATTTTCTAATTTTTGTATATGCTCTTTTAAATCTTCAATATTTTTTTCATATTTTTTCTTGTATTCTATATATTCTTCTTTTGTTATAGTTTCATTTTTCCAGTCTTCATATAAAGACATTTTGAAATTAGATAACCTTATTATTTCATTTTGCTTATATGCTATATTTTTTTCTATACCATTATTTTCATTTTTATATGTAATTTTATTTACTTTATTTATAATTTCTTCTATATTAGTTATTAAGCTAATATGATAGTTAATAGCAGTTAATACTGCATTTTCTAAATTTTCTATTTTTATAGTATGTTTCGTGCATAATTTATTTGACTTTTTCTTATATGTACTACAAATGTAATATTCATATGTATTTCCACTTTTATTTGTACTAGCTTTTTTATTCATTGCCATTTTGCAGTCTGCACATTTTATTAAGCCTGCCCATATTGATAATTTTTTTGTTTTTTGAGATACCTTTGTATCTATTTTACTTAATTTTTGTGCTTTTTCAAATGTGTTTTTATCTATAATAGGTTCATGCGTATTTTCTACTTTAATCCATTCTTCTTCTGGAACTTTTTCTACTTTATGAATTTTATAGCTTTTTGCTCTTCTTTTTCCTTGTATAGTATTTCCGCAATATACTTCATTGCTTAAAATATTTCTTATTGTAGAAGGTGTCCATAAGTAACTATCTTCTTTTATTCCATAATTATTGTAGTTTTGGCCAAGTTCTAATTTTTTATGACCTGTTGGATTTAGTATGCCTAAATCATTTAATTTATGGCAAATTGCCACTTTTCCTAAGCCATAATTAACATTCAAATCAAAAATTCTTCTAACAATATTTGCAGCTTCTTCATCTATAATAAGCTTATGTTTATCTTTTGGATCTTTTATATAACCATAAGCTGAAAATGCTCCTACAAATTCTCCATTTTTCTTTTTTCCATTTAAAGATGTTCTTATTTTTATTGAAGTATCTCTTGCATATTCATCATTAATTAAATTTTTAAATGGTACTAAAATTGTATTTAAGCTTTCTTTGTTCTTATAACTATCTATTCCATCATTAATTGCAATGAATCTTATATTAAAAAGCGGAAAAACTTGCTCTATATAATTTCCCACTTCTATATAATTTCTTCCAAGTCTGGATAAGTCTTTTACAATAACACAATTTATTTTTTTATTTTTCATATCTTCTAGTAAATTTTGAAATGCTGGTCTGTTAAAATCTGTTCCTGTAAAGCCATCGTCTATATAAGTATTATAAATTATTAAATCTTTATGTTCTTTTATATATTCATTTAATAATGTTTTTTGGCTTGTTATACTATTGCTTTCTTGCTTAGACTTTCCACATTCTTCATCTTCTTGTGAAAGCCTTATATATAAAGCAGTTTGCCAAGTTTCGTTAGTATTTTCATTAAATAAATATTTTGATTTTCTTCCAGACATTTTATCTCCATTTTCAAAATATAAGGTTGTACAAATTTAATATAAAATTATTTTTTGTTTAATTTAATTTTTAAAATATTTTCTATACATTCTTCAAGTTTTTTATTATTTTTAGAATATTCAAAATATACTGTAATATTTTCAAGTTCTAATTTATTTGAAATATCTTTATTTAATACACTTTTATTTTCCAATGTTATTTTCCTTTAAATAAATTTAATTTAATTTTATTGTTCTTTTTTATTTTTATTACTATTTTGTTTAAAAAATTAAATTAATAAAAGGTAATTTTTTCTTTAATTTTTAATCTGTATAAAATTTAGCTTTTAGAACATAATAATAGCAAATACTACAAAATACAATATTTTTATACATTTTTAAAAATAAGTATTTTAGTATAAATATATTTAGAAAGGATGTAAATACTATGAATTACATTAAAAAATCAGTTTTATTTTTAGCAATATTATTTGCTAGTTTAATTTTTACTGCTGGTGTTTCAAATGCTGCAACTAAAACAGCAGCTGATGAAGAAACATTAAGAACTGCTTTAAGCGAAGCTATAAACGGAGATACTGTTGAAATTACAGAAAATATTAGCTTAAAAGGACCTTTAGAGGTATCAGCAAAAAATATTACAATTAACGGAAATAATCATACAATAACAAAGGATGCTGAATGGGCTAATGTTGGAAGCAATGGTACTTTTATTTCAGTTGGAGCAGGTTCAAAAGTTACATTATTTAATATTACATTAAAAGATAGTGCAAAATATGGTGTACAAGCTTATAATGGAGGTTATGTTATATTAGATAATGTTACAATTAACAATTGTAACTATGGTGCTGTATTAGCAAATGCTGGTACTGTTGAAGTTAGAAATTTAACATTAGGAAGAAATGGAAATCCTAATAATAATGGTATAGAAATTGCAAAAGGTTCTGCTACTGATGCAGCAAATGTTCCTACAGTAGTTATGAACGGTAAATTAACATCTTCTGAAAAAGAAAATGTTGTTTATGTTGCAGAAAATAACCCTTCTTTAGAAAAATTTGAAGTTGAAAATTCAGAAGGAACTGAAGACAAAATTCAAATAAGTGGCAATACAGTAGTTATAACAGATAAAGAAGGTAAAATCCTATACACAAGTAATGATATAGGAGAAATTGACGTTGCTGGTGAAAAATATACTGAACCTAAAAAAGAAGAACCTAAGAAAGATACAACTCCTAAAACAGGTGTAGAAAATGACTTAGTATTACCTGTATTTGTAATGGCAGTATTAGTATTAGCTGTAGTAGTTATAGCAAAAAAAGATAATTAATTTTATTAATTTAAAGTTTTAAAAGTTTTGTATAAAATGTGCCTACATTACTAAATAATAAATAATGTAGGCCATTTTAAATAATAGGGTGGTGAAGATATGAAAAAAGTTGCTAAAAATATATTTTACATAGCTTTAGAAATATGTATGATTCTTAGTATTATATATATTTTTAAATATTGTTATGATATATATTCTACAAGAAAGCAAAGTAATTTATTAAATGAAATTTCTATTGATGATATTGCTTCTGAAAATAGTGAAAATGCTGAGAATATTGAAAATTCTAAAGTAGATATTGTAAAAGAAGTTAAAACAGAAAGAATGCTTAAAGTAGAAAAACTTAAGAAAGAAAATTCTGAAATAGTTGGTTGGGTTGAAATTGAAGGCACCAATATAAATTACCCTGTTTTGCAAGCTGCTGATAATTCATATTATTTAACACATGATTATCAAAAAAAATATTCAAAAAGTGGTGCAATTTTTTTAGATAAAGATTATGTATGGAATCCTCCAAGTAGTAATTTATTAATGTATGGGCATGATAGATTGTTTAAAGATATAATAAAATATAAAGATGAAAGTTTTTATAATAAACATCCAAATATAAGATTTACTACAAATGAGGAGGATGCAGATTACGAAATAATAGCAGCTTTTTATTCTAGGGTTTATTATACATCCGAAAAAAATGTATTTAGATATTATTATTTTGTAAATGCAAAAAATGAAAAAGAATATAATGAGTTTGTGCAAAACGCTAAAAAAGCATCAAGATATGATACTGGCAAAACTGCAAAGTATGGAGACCAATTGATTACTCTTTCTACTTGTTCTTATCATACTAAAGACGGTAGATTTGCAGTTGTTGCAAGAAAAAAAATCAATGACTAAATATAGCCATTGATTTTTAAAAATTATACATTTTACAATTTTTTAGAATATTAGTGTTTGCTTACTTTTTTATTTAGTAATTTAATTCTAATTCCAAAGCCTATCGCCATTAAAGTAAATATACTAATTAATATGTATATTATTATATTTGAATACCCTGTATTTGGTATATTGCCTCCCTTTATATCTTCTTCATTAGAACCATTGTTACCAGTTCCTCCATTTTGAGTATTTCCACTTCCATTGCCTCCATTTTGGCCTTCATTTCCACTTGAACTTCCACCATTTTGACTATTAACTACTGTTATTTTAATAGAAGTATCTTCAGATGATACATCAGTTTCTGCTGTTGAACCAGAGAAATTAGTTAATTTTATAGTAGTTTCTCCTAATGTAGCATTTTCTTTTACTTTAAAAGTAATAGTTCCTATACTTTGATTTGTATTTACAACATTACCGTCATTTGTTGTTCCTGTAATTTGTTTTTCACTATAGAAAGGTGCTTCCCAATTTTCTGTACCTTTTGTTTCTACATATTCTAAAACAGAAGAATCAAAATCTAGTTTTGCGGTATATGCTCCAATTCCTTTTTCTCCACTTTCAATAGAAATGTTGTTTAGAGAGATAGTAACTACAACATTTTCTCCTTTTTTTACTGAAGAATTATTTACACTTAAAGCTGTTTTAAAGCTATCGCTAGCTGCATATACAGTTGTTGTAAATAGTAAAATTATTGCAATTAATATTATAGAAATTGTTTTTTTAGTTTTTATACTATTTTTCATATTTTTTCTTGTATGATATATTTAATAACTTAAATAACCATACGCTCCTCCTTATTTTATATATTTAGTTTTTAAATATTATTATGTGTTTTCTTGACTTAATAATAGTCTTTTTAATAATAAAAGATCTGTTGCTGTTATTTTGCTATCTTTATTTATATCTGCTGCCTTAAATGCATTTTCTGTTAAAACCCATTCTTTGTTTTCGCCTGCTACTAAATGTCTTTTTAGTAGTAAAAGGTCCGTTGCTGTTATTTTGCCATCATTGTTTGCATCTCCTGTTTCAGGCTCTTCTTGATTTTCTGTTTTAATCCAATCAACTGTTGCTATTAATTTTGCTTCGTTTCCAGCCTCATCTTCAAACTCGAATGTAAAGTTACCATTTTCAGTAAATGTAAATTCTTTGCTTGTATTATTGTTAGTAATTACTATTGATTCGCTTTCGTCTGTTAATGTTGCAACTACTGGCTCGTTTGTAGATTTATTTGTGCTATATTTAATTTTTGCTGTTGGAGCAGTTTTATCTATCCAGTCTACTTTTGCTTCGTGTTCTTTTATGTCTGAATCATCAGGATCTGAAGCATCTTTATATTTAAATACAAATTCTCCGTTACTTTCAAATTTGTATTCTTTAGTAGCACTATTGTTTACAATTTCTACATCAAGTTTTTTACCTTCGCTATCTATTAAATATGGGTTAATAGTAGCTATAACATCTTTATTGGTTAATTTTGTAATGTTGTAGGTTATATCACTTGCTATAATGTTGTTATCTTCAAGATAATCTGCCTTTATGCTTTTATATGCTATATTGCTTGCTTTATCTAAAAGTTTAAATTGATAGTTTCCACTTTCTTCAAATGTATATTCTAAAGGATTTGTTTTAACTTGCTCTAATGCTATTCTTAAAGTTTCTTTTTCTTCGTCTGTTACACCGACCTCAATTCCGTTTTCATCAAAATACTCTTTAACAACTTTTCCATCTTTGGATGTAACTACATATGTATCAACTTTTGAAACTTTACCAGTTGTATTTTCATAAGTTGTTTTTACAATGTTTCCTTTTTCGTCTAATTCTTCAATTTTATATGTATTACCTTTTAAATCTAAGTATGAAATTTTTGATATTTTTCCATCTTTTGTTGCAATATAGCTTATTTTATTATCACTGTTGTCTAGTAAATATACGTCTTCACTAATGCTTTCTAATAAAATACGTAATTTTTTCTCTCCATCTAATTTATAATCTACGTTTGCTTCTGGACCTTTATTATCTATCCAAGTAACTTCTGCTGTAGCAGATCCTTTATTTCCTGCTTTATCTTCAAATTCAAATGTAAATTTTCCATTTTCTTTAAATACATAAGAATCATTTCCATCATTATTTGTTACTGTAATTTCTGTGCTTGGATTATCAAGTCTTGCTATTACATAGCCATTTGTTGGCTCTTGTGTACTGTAATAAATTCCTGCTGTTGGTTTAGTTCTATCAACTTTGCTTAAGTCTTCATATACATTAATCATGCTAAGTGATGCAAACATATCATATGTTTCTATGTCTAGTTTTATATATTGTGCATATATACTTTCATTAAATGTAATATCATATAGTTTACCATAAGTCTCGCAATTTTCTATGCTTCCGGCTTTAGTCCAGTCTTCTCCATTTGTGCTTACATATACTGTTATATTTTTTATTTTGTCAGGGTCATTATCTTTATATTTTGTTTGCATAAATTCTAATGCTGATACATATTTTGGCTCTTTTAATTTTAAAGTAATAAATGGTTTTGTATTTTCTTTTATAACTGAATATCTAAAGTCTGTGTGCCAAAGTGTATATATGTTTCCGTCAATTGCGTTTGGTGCATAATATGGTCTTTTTCCGTCAATTGATTCACTTAAAAACTCTGTAACTTCTAAGTCTGAAACTCTAACATATTTTCTTTTATCTGGCTGATTATCTTCTGTAAATGTAAATGGTTCTGATGCCTCGCTTGCAAGTTTTGTACCTGTTGCTCCTTGTCTTACCTGAACTGTTTTATTTCCTGTTAAGTCTGGTGAAGCTACGCTGTATGGTGTCCATTCGTCACCTTCATTGTAGCGCCAATATGTTGTTGCTACATCTATGCCTACAATTCTATTTTCTAAATCGTTTGCATATAAATTAGCTAACATTTCTTGATTTTCTATGTCTATTTTATATACATTTCCATCTGAATAATCTGTTCCAACTATGTGAATGTAAATATCATTTTCTGCTGTAATGCTTTCTATTTCGTCTTTAGATAATTTCCATTTATGTGGTTCGTCTGAATTAAATGTTACAGTTTTCCATGTTTTTCTTCCATCTAAGCTATAATCCCAACGAAGACCTGTGCTATCATAACGACTTGCAAGTACAATTTTTTCTGCATTTGCTCCATCAAATGAAAAACTTGCAAGTGATGTATCTGTTTGACCAAGTAAAAAGTTTGCTACTGTTCTTGTAATACCTGAAATGTCTGGCATGTTTACCCTATTACTAGAGTCATAATTTTTTCCTTCATTTAATAATTCAGTTTCTAAAAGTGTAAATTTAAATGAGTATTCTACACTTGTTAATTTCGTTCCAATTTGGTCTAATAAGTTTTTCATTGGTAATGGGTAGGCAACTAGTGCCTTTCCTAATCTTGCTGCTAAGTTATAGTAATCTTCTTCTTTTTTTGTACTATCTGCATTATATGCATTTATTAAGCCCCACCAAGCATCTATGTTAATATCTTGTACTTTTAGTGCTTCTTCATATATTTCTTGTTGTTTTTCTATATTTCCGTTATATAAATCAGCTGTCATAATAATTTTTTCAGATTTTTCATAGTTTGCGTAATCGTTGATAGCATCTTGTGATAGCATCATGTATGTTGCTGCCCAGCCTTCTACATAGCTTGCATCTCCCCAGCCTAAAGGCATTCTTGTTTGCATTTTTTCTGATTTTCCAGATTGTGCCCAACCTGAAACGTCGTTATCCATTGACCAATAACCTTGGCCT
>CANQPV010000044.1 GCA_947625825.1 uncultured Clostridia bacterium
CTGCTATAATAACTTTTGGTGCCATAGAGCGTATAAGCATTTTCATTCCAACGGCTTTGGGAATATTATCTATTACGTCTGTTCTAATTCCAATATCATTTTGAGCAATTCCCCTATATGTTGCTGATATTTCTCCTCTTTCATCTACTACCCCACAAGTTAAGCCATTAAAGTTCATTTCTGGAATACCATTACTAATTTTTCTTATAATATCTCTTAGTAAAGTAGTTTTTCCACATCCAGGTGGAGAAATTATAAGTGTGTTATATATTTGTTTATTATATGTATTTAATATATATGGAATTACAGAATTACTACAGTTTAGAACTTGCCTAGCAATACGAAAATTCAAACTATTTATATAACTTATATTTATAACTTTACCTTCTTTAATAACTGCATTTCCGTGTAATTCCTACTCTATGCCCTCCTTTTAAAGTTATAAAACCTTCACATATTTGGTTTTGGTAAGAGTAAATGGAATTTTCACATATTTTTTGTAAGATTTGCAGAATTGTTTCCATGGTTATTAAATAGTTTATTACTTCTTCTGATTTATCATTTTTTAGAATTATAGGTTTATTTACTCTAATTCTAATTTCTTCTACGAAGTTTAATTTTCTTTTTTTTATAATTTCTTTTAGTTCTTCTGGAAAAAAGTTTAGTATTTCTTCCATAGCTTGTACCTCTTTTGTATATAAATTAAAAAAACATAGTCATATATATAATATATATGCTATGTTTTTTATTTTAGAACTATTTATATTATTTTTTATTCTTCCCAGTTATGATATACATTCATTACGTCATCTAGGTCTTCTAGGGCATCTAATAGTCTTTGCATTTTTTGTCCGTCAGTTTCGCTTAAAGCAATATAAGTTGATGGAACCATTTGAACTTCTGCCTCTAAAAATTCTAGACCTTTAGCTTCTAATGCTTCTCTTACATTTGAAAAATCTTCTGGTGCTGTTGTAATTTCAAAGCATTCATCTGTTGCTTCAAAATCTTCTGCTCCATTATCTAATGCAAGCATCATCATATCATCTTCAGTTAAATTAGTAGTTGTTCTATCAATTACTATGACACCTTTTTTGGTAAATAAATATGATACACATCCTGTTGTTCCTAAATTTCCACCTGCTCTATCAAATGCATGACGTACGTCTGCTGCTGTCCTATTTTTGTTGTTTGTGCTTGCCTCTACAATAACTGCTACACCGTTTGTGCCATAACCTTCATAAGTAATTTCTTCGTAGTTTTCTGCACTTCCTGCACCTGATGCTTTTTTTATTGCATTATTTATTGTATCATTTGGCATATTGTTTGCTTTACATTTTGCTATAACATCTTTTAATTTAGAGTTTCCTGCCGGGTCAGGACCACCTTGTTTTACTGCTAATAATAATTCTCTTCCTAATTTTGTAAATATTTTTCCTCTAGCTGCATCTGCTTTTCCTTTTTTGGCTTGAATGTTATGCCATTTACTATGTCCTGACATTTTAATTTCTCCTTGCATAATATATTTAGGTTTTTAATAAGGATTTACCTATAAACCATTATACATTTTAACATACTTTTTATGCTTTGTACAAGTATTTTTGAAATACTTGTTATAATTATATTTATTATTAAACATTAAATCTAAATAAAACTACATCTCCATCTTGCATTATATAATCTTTTCCCTCTAATCTCATTAAGCCTTTTTCTTTTACTGCATTCATAGAACCTTCTTTTATTAAATCATTATAAGAAACTATTTCTGCACGAATAAAACCTCTTTGTATATCTGTGTGAATTTTCCCTGCAGCCTCTGGAGCCTTTGTTCCTTTTTTAATTGTCCATGCTCTAACTTCCGGTTCACCTGCTGTTAAAAATGACATTAAACCAAGTAAATCATAACTTGCTTTTATTACTTTGTCTAAGCCAGACTCTTCTAAGCCAAGTGCTTCTAGCATTTCTTTTTGTTCTTCTTTTTCTAAACTTGCTAGCTCTTCTTCTATTTTTACGCAAAGTGGAATTACTTCTGCATTTTCTTGTTTAGCATATTCTTTTACTTTTTGTACATTTTCGTTTTTATCTACCATGCTTAATTCTTTTTCTGAAATATTTGCAACATATAGTATTGGTTTCATTGTTAGTAAAAAAGAATCTTTTAAAATTTCTTTTTGTTCATCATTAAGTAATACTGACCTTGCTGGTTTTCCTTGTTCTAATGCTTGTTTTACTTTTTCTAGTACATCTATTTCTTCTTGATATTTTTTATCTGCTTTTAATTTCTTTTTGGTATTATCTAAACGTTTTTCAATAGTTTCCATATCTGCAAAAATTAGTTCTAAGTTAATTGTTTCTATATCTCTAATTGGATTAATACTTCCATCAACGTGTACAATATTAGAATCTTCGAAGCATCTTACTACTTCTATAATGCTATCTACTTCTCTAATATGAGATAAGAATTTATTTCCAAGTCCTTCGCCATGGCTAGCACCTTTAACTAAGCCTGCTATATCAACAAACTCAATTACTGCAGGTGTAACTTTTTGAGGATTATAAATATCTGCTAGTTTTTCTAATCTTTCGTCTGGTACTGCAACAACTCCCACATTAGGTTCTATGGTACAAAAAGGATAGTTTGCACATTCTGCACCTGCCTTAGTTATTGCATTAAATAATGTACTTTTACCTACATTTGGTAGGCCTACAATTCCTATTTTCATTTTGCTTTTTCTCCTTATAAAGTTGGAGCTTCCAGCCGGAATCGAACCGGCGACCTCAGCCTTACCATGGCTGCGCTCTACCTACTGAGCTATAGAAGCGTTTATTTATAATATTATTTAGAATAATTAAACACTGTTTGTATTATATATACTCTGGTTTTCTCTGTCAATAGAAACAAAAGAAAAAGTTGATATTTTGCATTAAATATGGTATTATTTTTTTGCTTAAAAGTTTGGCACAATTCAATTAAAAATAATTTTTACAAAAATATTAATTATCTGCTGAAAGAAGGTTTATATATGGCTTTTGATGGCTTAGTATTAAATGCTGTTGTATCAGAACTAAAAACATGTTTAATTAATGGAAAAATTCAAAAAATTTATCAGCCAAGTTTAGATGAAGTGTTAATTAGCATTTATTCAAATAATTTATCTTATGCTTTAAGTTTAAATGTTTCTTCTAACTTTTATTCTGCATACTTAACTACTTCTAAAAAAGAAAACCCTTTAGTTGCTCCTAATTTTTGTATGCTTTTAAGAAAGTATTTAATGGGATGTAAAATTACAAATATCAGTACCATAGATCAAGAAAGAATTTTAGTAATTGATTTAGCTGAAGGTGACGACGAATATAGCTCAATAACTAAAAAACTAATTGTTGAGCTTATGGGTAAATATAGTAATATATTACTTTTAAATGAAAATAATACTATTATAGATTCATTAAAGCATTTTTCTACTTTTGATGGTGCAAACCGCAACATTCTTCCAAAAGCACAATACATTTTGCCAGAATCTAATAAAAACAATATTTCTAATTACAAAGATTTAGAATACAAATTAAATATAGGCACTTCCTTATCTATCTTCTTTGTAGAAAACTTTACTGGTATTAGTAAAACATTTATTATAAATGCAATAAATTATTTAAATATAGATGATGTTTTAACATTAGATAATTATAATACTGTTGCTAAATATATTTTAGATGTTCAAAATGAAATTATTAATAATAATGTTAGGCTTATTAATTTTGAAAATGACTATACTTTGCAAATTTGTAAAGAATTAAAAGAACCATTGCAAGTCAATTTGTTTTTAGATGATTATTATACAAGTAAACAGAAGCAAGAGCAATTTTTATCATATAGAAACCAATTATTGCAGTTTATTTCTGCAAAACTAAAAAAGATTTCTAAAAAGCTTTCTGGAATAGATGATAAATTAAAAGAATGTCAAAATTTAGATAAATATAAATTATATGGCGAGTTAATTACTAACTTTTTATATCAAATACCTAAAGAACATATAGAACATATTGAACTTTCAAACTATTATAATAATAATGAATTAATTGATATACCATTAGATATTTCTATTTCTCCTGCAGATAATGCAAAAAAATACTTTAAAAAGTATCATAAGTTAAAAAATACTTTTTCAATAGTTCAAGAGCAAAAAATTGAACTTGAAAAAGAAATTGATTATTTAGAAAGTATTGTTTATGAAATTCAAGCAAGTAAAAGTATAAATGATTTAGACGAAATATATGACGAAATTCAAGATTCTTTTTCTTCTAATAAAAAACAAAATAATAAAAAACAGATTAAAAATAAAAAAGCTAAAAGAAAAAATGAATTAATAGACCCTATTATTTACCAAGTTGATGGCTTTAAAGTATTAGTAGGAAAAAATAATAAACAAAATGATGAACTTACTTTTAAAGTTGCAAATAAGGAAGATATTTGGTTTCATGTAAAAGATATTCATGGAAGTCATATTATACTAGTTACAAATAATTTAGTTCCTTCTCAGGAAACTATTAATAAATGTGCAGCTATTGCTGCTTACCATAGTAAAGCTATGCAATCTTCTAATACCCAGGTTGATTATACTTTAATAAAAAATGTTAAAAAACCTAAAGAAGCAAAACATGGCATGGTTATTTATACTAATCAAAAAACTGTTATTGTAAAACCAAATAATAACTTGTAATACTATATAAATTCAAAAGGCTTCACTTTAAAAGGTGAAGTCTTTTGAATTAGCCTTAATTGTGGCTATTGGCGGTGGTTATGCCACGGACTCGAACATTTTTCCGTCGAGAACGATCTCTCTGACTTTCAGCTCCTGCATGATGAGCTTAGCAACTCTCATTTCGTCGTAGGTTGCGCTGCAACCTTTCTTGATGGTGACCCACCAACGTTCACTCGGAGCTTTGCTGGCGCCTTCGATGGAAAGACCGAAAGCATAAAGCTTTCTGTTCAGATTTTCCCGTGTTGTTTCGTCAATGATGATTTTTTTGGTCATTGTGAGTATAACCTCCTATAAATTTTGTATAAATTAATTATAGCACATTTTAAGCATTATGTCAAAATATTTGTTCTACAAATACATAAACTATGTTTATTTTATAGTTTAGCTTGATCTTCTATTATATCAAATACTCCAGTTTTATATTCAATATCTTCCATGTGTGGAAACATTTCTTTTACTCTTTTATAAGTAATTATGCTATTTCTTGGTTGTGGATTTTTATCATTAACCGTAAGTAATTTTTGTGTATAGCAATTATCTGCTGTTTTAAATAATAAATATCTATTTCTTACATAAGTAAAATAAATTTGATATCCATCTTCTAAATTTTGCTCAAACTTTTTAAAATCATATTTACCGTCCATTTTTCCTCCAAAAAAGGTTAATCTACCTATGTTTGCCAATGCAAAGCACGTGGCAGTTGTTTGCGAAGCATCCTGTACATGTGGCGAAACCACTTTTCTTATATAGAATTTTCTTTTTATTTTTTATTATTAAGCATTGCTATAAATTCTTCTTCTGAAATAATATTTACTCCTAATTCTTGTGCCTTTTTAAGCTTGCTTCCTGCATCTTCTCCTGCTAATACATAATCTGTTTTTTTAGATACTGAAGAAGAAGTTTTACCACCTAAACTTTCTATTATATTGCTTGCTTCATCTCTTGTATATTTTTCTAAGCTACCTGTTAGTACAAAAGTTTTTCCATCAAATCTATTATCTTTTGACTTATTTTTTAAAACCTTCATATTTACTCCTGCTTCTTTTAACTTTTCAATTAGATCAAGAGTTTGGCTTTGTTTAAAAAATTCACTAATTGTATGCGCAGTAATTTCTCCAACATCATCTATCATTCTTAATTCTTCATAAGATGCTTCCATTAATTTATTCATTGTTTTATAATATTTTGTTAAAGTTTTAGCAAGTTTTACACCTACATGTCTAATTCCTAAAGAATTAATTAAACAATATAAATCTCTATTTTTGCTTTCTTCTATTGCATCTAGTAAATTTTGAGCAAATTTTTTACCATTTTTCTTTAAAGAAGCAATATCTTCAAATGTTAATTTATAAATATCTGCAATATTAGAAATAAGGTTTCTTTCTATTAATTCTGCTATTATTGCTTCACCTAAGCCATCAATATCCATAGCATCTTTAGATGCAAAATGAATAATATTTCTATATTGTTTTGCAGGACATTCTATTCCAATGCATCTAACAACTGCTTCTCCTTCTTCACGAATAGCTTCTGCACCACAAACTGGGCAAACTGTTGGCATAGAAAAGACTTTTTCTGTTCCATTTCTTTTTGATTTTACCACGCCTACTACTTCTGGAATAACATCTCCTGCCTTTTGAATAAGAACCGTATCTCCTATACGAATATCATTTTGTTTAATATAATCTTCATTATGAAGTGTTGTTTTAGAAATTTTTGAACCAGCTACATTTACTGGCTCTAAAATTGCCATAGGTGTAATAGCACCAGTTCTACCAACCTGGCAAACAATATCTTTTAAAAGTGTTTCCTTTTTTTCTGGTGGATACTTATATGCTACAGCCCATCTTGGTGTTTTAAATGTAGTTCCTACTTTTTCTCTTAAGTCTAAATCATTTACCTTTACTACTGCTCCATCTATTCCAAAATCTAAGTTATCTCTCATTTTTCCTATATCTTCAATTGCTTTTCTTACCTCTTGCATATTTTGACATAAAATTTTAACTGGATTTACATTAAAGCCTAATTTTTCTAAGTATAATAAACTTTCATAATGCGTTTCAAATGTAATATCTGGGCTTTTTTGTACATTAAATATAAAAATATTAAGTGGACGAGATGCAGTAATTTTACTATCTAACTGTCTAAGCGAACCTGCTGCTGCATTTCTAGCATTTGCAAATTGCTCTTGCTCTTCTAATAGCCTGTCCTCATTTAATTTTTCAAAGTCCTCTTTTCCAATAAATACTTCGCCACGTACAGTAATAGATATTGGCTCTTTTAAAGTTTTAGGTACAGTTTTAATTGTGCTAATATTTTCTGTAACATCTTCACCAATTGTTCCATTACCACGAGTAGCACCCCTTACAAGTTTACCATTTACATATTCTATAGCAGAAGATAAGCCATCTATTTTAGTTTCTACAACATACTCTAATGGTCTATTATATTTTTCTGCTGCTTCTTTCATTCTTTCGTCAAATTCTTCTACTTCTTCAAAAGTAAACACATCTTGAAGGCTTTGCAAAGGAACCTCATGTGTTACCTTTTCAAAGCCTTTTTTTATACTTGCACCTACTCTTTGTGTAGGTGAATCTTCTGTGATAAGCTCTGGATATTCCTTTTCAATTTGTTTTAATTCTCTCATGAGCATATCATATTCATAATCACTAACAACCTGCTCATCATCAAAATATTTTTGCGTATAGTATTTTAATAATGGTCTTAACTCTTCTGCTCTTTTTTTAGCTTGTTCAAAATCCATTTTTTGTCCTCATCTTTCTTACATAGAATCTTTAAATAAATCTTTTCCACCTTTAACATATTCCCAACCTGAAAAAATAGTAGCAACTACAGATACACTCATAGTTAAAGTAACTAATAAGTTTATAACAAATTCATACCCTGTTAATTTTCCATTAAATATTGCTCCATAGCTATTTGGATCTATAAAAGCAAGTGATATTGCTACCATTTGTGTTACTGTTTTAAGCTTTCCCCATATATTTGCTGCTATTACATTTCCACTTGTTTGAACAGCAATTAATCTATAACCAGATACAACAAATTCTCTAAATATAACTATAATTGGAATCCATGCAGGTAAATGGTTAAATTCCACAAGCATAACCATTGCAGTAATTACAACAATTTTATCTGCTATTGGATCTAAAAATTTTCCAAAGTTTGTAATTTGATTTTTTGACCTTGCAATATATCCATCTAATTTATCTGTTAATGCTGCTATGATAAATATAATATCTATTATTATGTATTCTACTGGTATTCCCCATAAGTTTGAATTAATATTTAAAAATGGTATTATTACCATAATTGGAACTAATAATATTCTTAAAATAGTTATTTTATTTGCTAAATTCATTGTTTTCTCCACCTTTTATATTTTTATAAAATTATATTTACATTATATATAAAAGTTAGAAAAAAATAAATAGTTATTTATTATTTTGTACAATTTCTACAATGTCTGCAATGTAATCTCCTATTACTGGAATATTTAGAGTTACTATTTTTTGTAATATAATTAATAAGATGGCTGTTAATACTGTAAAACCAATTCCTATGCCTATACCTTTTGCCATGCCTGTCATTAAATTTCGTATTAATAATTGCTTCTTATTTCCTAATAATTCTGCAAGTTCTAAGATATTATTTTTTGATAATGTAAAATTTAGTTTATCTACACTTTCTAATAGTTCTTTTTCTACTTTTTCTTTATTTTCTTTTTTAAACATAAAAAATCTCCACCTTATTATTTAAGATGGAGATTTTTTTTATTTTTATTCACTTTTTATAAAGTTCTATTATTTTTAGAGCTTATTAATCGTTATGCCTTGTTGTTTTCTATGATTGCAGTAACTGTGCGAACTAGGCATATCATGAGTACAATTTCTAGCTTTCGGTACTTTTCAAATTACACAAAAATATTTACACGCTCTTCCCAAAAATAGTTACATGGCAACGAGAACAGGCCTGAAACTTATCGCACCGTACCCGTCTCCACCAGCAAACCATGCGTCTTCTATATAAAACAACCCATCAGCAGTATCTCTATCTCCACTTCTCATGAAGAACACACAGTCATCATAAGGAAATTCAAGGCGCGATCCGTACCACAATCCATCCATTCCAACACCTTTAGATGTTTCCCAGATCGCATCTCCATATTTGTTCATTGCTTTGTTATAGTTATCTTGGTTTGAATCTGTACTTCCCATTTCATATACATCCACTGTATAACTTTTACTTGTACTTGCAGTTTTCAAGCTTTGTCCATATTTTTCTATATTACTATGTCCATTATTTACATATGCCGCTACATATTCGTTTGAGCCGCCTGCCATGTCATATATTCCATATACATTTCCGGTAGTACTTGCCTTCTTTCCATTTGTTGTATTATATGCATATCCACTTGCTACATTTGTAAATGTACTTTGTACACTACT
>CANQPV010000045.1 GCA_947625825.1 uncultured Clostridia bacterium
AGTAGTGTACAAAGTACATTTACAAATGTAGCAAGTGGATATGCATATAATACAACAAATGGAAAGAAGGCAAGTACAACAGGAAATGTATATGGAATATACGATATGAAAGGAGGAGCATGGGAATGCGTAGCAGCGTATGTGGATAACAGTAACAGTAACTTATCAAATTATGCACAAAAGCTAACAGAGGCAAAAAGTAATGCAAATTGGACAGTAGACGTATATACAAAAGCAAATGGAGACACGTTTTCAGCCAATTATAGTGCAAATAATGACAAATATGGAGATGCAGTGTGGGAAACATCAGAAAACTATAACGGCAGGACCTCGTGGTTTAATGGGATTTCATTCTTCGTTGGCGATTCGTGGCCGACATTCAGACGAGGAGGCAGCTATTATAACGAAGACAATGGTTTGTTCCAATTCGAAAATTTTGGTGGCGAAAAGAATGATAGCGGCAGTTTTCGCCCTGTGCTCGTCATAGAATAAGTGGGTACGTAAATAAGTTAACATAATAAAAAATATTTGCAAAAAATTTAAAAAACTCTTGCAATTATTGGAAATATAGGGTATAATTTTAAACAGCATAAAAAATTACTAGAAGAGTGGGAACAAATCCCACTCTTCTATCGTAGTAAGGGGAACATATGGAAGAAAAAATTGAAAATTTATTAAAGCCAATAATTGAAAACTTAGGCTATGAGCTTTATGATGTTATATACGAAAAAGAAGCTAAAGACTACTATTTACGCATTTTTATAGATAAACCAGAAGGCATTAGCCTAGAAGACTGCGAAAAAGTAAATGATGCTATTTCAGATTTATTAGATGAAGCAAACTACATTAAAGATCAATACTTTTTAGAGGTTTCTTCTCCAGGAATAGAAAGGCTTTTAAGAAAAGAAAAACATCTTAAGCAAAATATAGGAAAAGAAATTACAGTAAATCTTTTTAAGCCAATTAATATAGAAAATGCCAATGAAAATGAAGAAACAAAATCAAAAAAGAAAAAAGAAAAACCTAAAAAACAAATAGATGGAATTTTAAAAGACTTTACTATTAAGCAAATAATATTAAATGTAGAAAACAATGAACTAACAATAGAAAGAAAAAATATTGCAAATATGAAATTAAAATATAATTGGTAATTAAGGGAGGAATTAAAAAAATGAAAAAGAAAGCAAAGGAAAGTGCACTAGCAATTGACAATACAGAATTAGTATTAGCATTACAAGAACTAGAAAAGGAAAAAGGAATTAAAAAAGAATATTTATTAGAATCAATAGAAACAGCATTAGTTACTGCTTACAAAAGAAACTTCGATTCAGAAGAAAATGTAAAAGTTACAATGGATAAAGAAACAGGAGAAGTTCATATTTATGCAGTAAAAGATGTAGTAGAAGAAGTGCAAAACCCAAATTTGGAAATTTTATTAGAAGATGCAGTTAAATTGGATAAAAAATTAGCTTTAGGAGATAAAGCAGAAATAGAACTTGCACCTAAAAACTTTGGTAGAATTGCAGCACAAACTGCAAAACAAGTTATTGTGCAAAAAATTAGAGAAGAATCAAGAAACATATTATTTGATGAATTCTATAACAGAAAAGGTGAAATTGTTTCTGGTATTGTACAAAAAGCAGATAACAACATTGTGGTATTAGACTTAGGAAAACTAGAAGCAGTTATGCCAGCAAAAGAACAAATTCCTACAGAACATTATCATGTAAATGACAAAATAAGAGCATATGTATTGCAGGTAGAAAAAGGCTTAAAAGGTTCACCACAAGTTACTGTTTCTAGATCATGCCCAGATTTTGTAAGAAAATTATTTGAACTAGAAATACCAGAAATTTATGAAGGTGTTATTGAAATAAAAAGTGTTTCAAGAGATGCGGGAAGCAGAAGCAAAGTTGCAGTATATTCTCCAAATGAAAATATAGACCCAGTTGGTTCTTGCGTAGGTCAAAAAGGTATACGTATACAAAATATTATTAATGAATTAAATGGAGAAAAAATTGATGTAATTGAATGGAATGAAGATCCATCTATATTCATATCAGCAGCATTACTTCCAGCACAAGTAATGGCAGTAGACATTAACGAAGAAGAAAAATTTGCACAAGTAATTGTACCAGATGACCAATTATCTTTAGCTATTGGAAAATCTGGTCAAAATGCAAGATTATCTGCAAAATTAACCGGTTGGAAAATAGATATTAAGAGTGAATCTCAATTTAGAGAGATGATTTCTAAAGCACAAGAAGAAACAGAAGAAAGCCAAAATGCAGAAGAATAATAGTAATAATGAATAAAATCCATAAATACATTTAAAATAAAGGAAGTGTACATTTTGAAAAAATTACCTAGTCGTACTTGTATGGGATGTAACACAAAAAAATTAAAAAAAGAATTAATTCGTATTGTAAAAAACAAAGAAGGAAAAATAAGCATAGATAAAACTGGTAAAATGCAAGGAAGAGGAGCATATATTTGCGATAATATAGAATGCTTAAAAAAGGCAATTAATTCTAAAAGATTAGAAAAGTGTTTTGAAACTAAAATAGATGAAACTATTTATGAAGAATTAAAAAATACAATAGAAAAATAAGGGGTGCAAAATTGATTAATTATCAAAAATTATATGGTTTAATAGGACTCGCAACTAGAGCTTCAAAGCTTGTAGCTGGTACAGATGCATGTATTGAATCAATTGAAAATAAAAGTGTAAAATTAATTTTAATAGCAGAAGATGCATCAGACAGAACAAAAAAAATATTTAAAGAAAAATGTAATAACTTTAATATACCAATATATGAAATTTGCAAAATAGAAGATTTAAGTAAAGCATGTGGAAAAGCAAATAAAGCAGTAATTGGCATAAAGGAAAAAGGTTTTGTAGAATCAATTATAAAAATCATTAATGGGGGTGAAGTAATTGGCAAAAATTAAAATACATGAAATTGCAAAAGAACTCGGAGTAGAAAGCAAAGAAATAATAGCTAAAGCACAAAAGATGGGAATAGATGTAACAAGTCATTTAAGTCGTGTAGAAGAAGAAATAGCACAAAAAATTAAAGAAAGTTTTTCAAAACAAGAAAATTTAAAACAAGAAAAGAAAGAAGAAAAAGAGAAGAAAAATATGGAGAAAGAAAAGAAACAAGAAAAAGATAGTAAAAAAGATTCAACACCGGTCATTATTAGAAGGCAGGTTATTTTATCAGACGAAGTAAAAGAAGAGAAAAAAGAAGAAAAAGAAAGTAGAAAAGATGTTGGTTTTGTAGAAAGAAAGAAAAATCAAGATTTTAATATTGTATATAGAAAACAGCCGGTAAAACCAATGACTGTTAGTGAATTATTTGGCATAAAGAGTAATAAAAAAGAAGAAAAAGTTCATGAAGAAAATGTTACTTCTAGCCCAGCAGAAAAACCAGCTATTCCTCAAAAACAAAACAATACTGTTACTACACCTATTAAAGATGAAAAGCAAGTAGAACCTGTTTCAAATACTGAAAAAGTTAATGAAGAAACAAAACCTGCATATAATAAAGATAATAATTATCAAAATCGTTTTGGTAATCGTCAAGATGAAAACAAAAATAGATATCAAAATCGTCAAAATGAAAATGGTCAAAATCACTTTAGAAACCGTCAAAGTGGAGACAATCAAAATAGATATAATAATCATCAAGGCGAGTTTAATCAAAATAAATACCAAAATAGACAAAATGAAAATGGCCAAAATCGTTACCAAAATCGTAATGAAAATAATAATCAAAGACCATTTAATAGAAATAACAGGCCATTAGATAATAAAGGAATAGATCGTAATATTAAAGATATTATGGCATCTGAAATAGTAGAAAAAGAAGATAAACGTGATATTAGTACAAGAGCCATAGATAAAGAAAAAGCAAATCGTTATGAAGATAATAAAGCTAAAAAAGGAACAAAAGCTAAAAAAGGAGATCGTTTTAGTGAAGACTTTAACGAAGGAAAATTAAAAGATCTAAAACAAGTAGATAGATTATCACATATGTTTAATGAACAAGATGGCGGAATGTTAGACTACTATGATTTAACTACTGAAAGAGGAAAGAAAAATAAACGTAAATTCCAAAAAGAAGAAGAAAGAACAAAACAAAAAATATTTGAATTAAAAGAAATTACAATACCAGAAACAATAACAGTAAAAGATTTAGCAACAGAAATGAAAAAAACAAGTGGAGAAGTGATTAAAAAATTATTTAATTATGGTATTATGGCAACAATTAATAATACTATAGACTTTGATACAGCATTTTTAGTTGCAGGAGAGTTTGGTATAACTGCAAACAAAAAAGAAGAAATAAAAGAAGAAGATATTTTATTTGATGAAACAGAAGATCAAGCAGAAGATCTAGAACCAAGACCACCAGTTGTTGTTGTTATGGGACACGTTGACCATGGTAAAACATCACTTTTAGATGCAATTCGTAGCACAAATGTAATAGAAGGAGAAGCTGGCGGAATTACCCAGCATATTGGTGCATATAAAGTAAATATTAATAATAGAGAAATTACTTTCTTAGATACACCAGGCCACGAAGCATTTACTGCAATGCGTGCTAGAGGTGCACAAATTACAGATGTTGCTATTTTAGTAGTAGCAGCAGATGACGGAGTTATGCCACAAACAGTAGAAGCAATTAACCATGCAAAGGCAGCAGAAATTCCAATAATTGTAGCTGTAAATAAAATAGATTTACCAGGTGCAAATGTAGAAAAAATAAAACAAGAATTAATGGAATATGAATTAGTTCCAGAAGAATGGGGCGGAGATACAATTTATGTTCCAATATCTGCTAAAAAGAAAATTAATATAGATAATTTACTAGAAATGGTATTATTAGTAGCAGACATGAAAGAACTTAAAGCAAATCCACATAAACAAGCAAAAGGTACTGTTATTGAAGCAAGACTAGATAAAGCAAAAGGACCAATTGCATCTATTTTAGTACAAAGAGGAACACTTGATGAAGGAGATACAATTGTTGTTGGAAAATCTATTGGTAGAATTCGTGCAATGAAAAATGATAAAGGACAAAGAGTTAAAAAAGCAGGTCCTTCTACACCAGTAGAGGTTATGGGATTAACAGAAGTTCCAGAAGCAGGTGATACTTTCTATGAAGTTAAAGACGAAAAAATGGCTAAACACTTAATAGAAAGAAGAAGACGTCAAGAAAGAGAACAAGCAATGGCTGAAAACAACAAAGTAACATTAAGCAATCTATTTGAAAAAATGGAAAGCGAAAACTTAAAACAACTAAACATTATTGTAAAAGCCGATGTTCAAGGTACAGCACAAGCATTAAAACAATCATTAGAAAAATTATCTAATGATGAAGTAAAAGTAAAAGTTATTCATGCAGTAGCAGGTGCTGTTACAGAATCAGATGTACAACTTGCTAAAGCAGGAAACTGCATTATTATTGCATTTAATGTAAGACCAGTAAATACTGCAAAAGATATGGCAGAAAAAGAAAATGTAGAAATTAAACAATATTCTGTTATATATCAAGCACTAGAAGATGTTGAAGCAGCAATGAAGGGAATGCTAGAACCAGTTTATGAAGAAAAAATTATTGGAAATGCAGTAGTTAGACAAACATTCAAAGTTTCTAATGTTGGAACTGTTGCAGGTGCTTATGTATTAGATGGAAAAATTGAAAGAAATGCTGGCGTAAGAGTAATTCGTGAAAATGTTGTTATACATGATGGAAAACTTATTTCATTAAAGCGTTTCAAAGACGATGTTAAAGAAGTGTCAAAAGGCTTTGAATGCGGACTTCAAATAGAAGGCTATAATGATGTAAAAGAAGAAGACAACCTAGAATTTTACATCATGGAGCAAGTGAGATAGGGATAGGTCCCATTGCTTATTTTCAAGCACTTAGGGACAGGTCAGCTATAAAAAGAAAGGATGAAAGCTGAATGCCAAAAAACGAGGCAAGACTAAACAGAGTTAATGAAGAATTAAAAAAAGAAATAAGCCATGTGCTTATGTTTGAACTTAAAAATTCAAAAGTTACAGGTTTAATTAGTGTAACAAAAGCAAAAATTACACCTGACTTTAAATATGCAAAAATTTATGTAAGTATTTTAAATTCTAAAAGTGTTAGTAAAACAATGGAAGGATTAAAAGAATCTGCTGGTTTTATTCGTAGCCAAGTTGCTAAAAACATTAATTTAAGAATTACACCAGAATTAATATTTGAAATAGATGATTCTTTTGAATATGGAGCAAGAATTGATAGCATATTAAAGGATTTAAATACTAAGAAGCAAGATGATGAAAAATAAAAAGTAAAGGGGTTATCAAATGACTTTAGATGATATTTTAAAGCAAATTAATGAGGCAGATAAAATTGTTATTTTAACACATGAAAATCCAGATGGAGATGCAATGGGAAGCAGTTTAGCAATGTATCATGCGTTAAAAGCTTATGGAAAAAATCCAGATATTATAATACCTGAGCATTCAAAAGTATTTAATTGTTTGCCAGGTATTGAAGAAATAAAAACAAAAAGTGAAATAGAACATTATGATTTAGCTATTTCTTTAGACTGTGCTACAATTAAAATGCTAAATGGATTTTCTAATTATTTTGAAAATGCAAAAGTAAAAGTATCTATTGACCACCATGGTACAAATACCATGTTTGGCGATTATAACTATGTAAATCCAGATTCACCAGCATGTAGCCAAATTTTATTAGTTATTTTAGAATATTTCGGAATAGAAATTACTAAAGACATTGGAACTTGTATTTTAGCAGGAATTATTACAGATACTGGTGGATTTAAATATGAAGGAGTTACAGCAGAAACTTTTGAATTTGTTGCATGGCTTCTTAATAAAGGTGTAAATGTATCTAAGCTTTATAGGCAAGTATTACAAATAAAAACAAGACCAAATTTTGAACTTCACCGTATTGCAAACAATAGAGTAGAATTTTTAGAAGATGGAAAAATTGCATATACATATATAACAAAAGAAGATGAAGAAAGTGTTCATGCAGAAAATGGAGATTATGAAGGAATAGTAGAAAATGCTAGAGATATTGAAAATGTAGAAGTTTCTATATTTATACGTCAAACAGATAAAGGATGTAAAGTATCACTTCGTTCTAATGAATATGTAAATGTTTCAGATGCATGTGTTGCATTTGGAGGAGGAGGACATCCAAAAGCAGCAGGATGTACTATTCCAGGTACAATAGAACAAGCAAAAGAAATGATTTTAAAAGAAGTTGTTAGATTATTGTAAGGTTAAAAATGGATGGGATATTAATTATAAATAAGCCAAAAGAATTTACTTCACATGATGTAGTTGCTAAAGTTAAAAAAATATGCAAAGTAAAGGTTGGACATACAGGCACACTAGACCCAATGGCAACAGGTGTACTACCAATTTTATTAGGAAAAGGAACTAAACTTTCTGAGTATTTAATTAATCATAATAAAATATATGAAGCAGTAATTAGTTTAGGAGAAAAAACATCTACAGCAGATAGCCAAGGAGAAGTAATTGAAAGAAAAGAAGTTAATTTAAATAATTTACAAATAGAAAATGTAAAAAGTATATTACAAAATATGGTGGGAAAACGAAAACAAACTCCACCTATTTATTCAGCAATTAAAGTAAATGGCAAAAAACTATATGAATATGCAAGAAGCGGAAAGAAAGTAGAAATTCCACAAAGAGAAATTGAAATATATAGTATGGAATTAATTGAAATAGACAAAAGTTTAAAAACAATTTCCTTTAGGGTACATTGCTCTAAAGGAACATATATTAGAACTTTATGTGAAGAAATAGCAGAGAAACTGGAAACAGTAGGCTATATGAAAGAGCTTAATAGAACTAAAGTAGGAAATTTTGAAATTACTTCAGCAATAACTATAGAAGATTTAGAAAAAAATAAAGATAGTGAAGAATTTTTAAATAAACATATTATTAGAATACAAGACTTTTTTAAAGATTACCCCATTATATTTTTGGAAAAACAGGAAATAGAGTTATTATTAAATGGAGTAAAATTGCAAAGAAATTTAGAAAATGGACTATATCAAATACAAACTAAAAATAAAGAATTCATTGGAGTTGGAATAGTTACAAATAATGTACTTAAAAGGAAATTAATGCTATATTAAAAATATGTATTTACATTCTAAAATTATTGTGATTTAATATAAATGAAAGATACTTAAAAATGAAAAAGGAGGAAGTTACAAATGACACCAAAAGAAAAAAAGGTAGTTTTTACATTAATAGGAGTTATGTTTCTTATTATGGTATCTGTAATAATTATGAAATCATCTAAGGGAGCAGGTGACAACGAGCCAAATAAACCAAGCAGACAAGAAACTGAAATGCAAGATATGGTTGGCTTTATGCAAAATGCTGTTAGTGGTAATACTAACAATAGTGATTCAAACAATATAGAAAATACAGTTACAAATGATACAAATGTTACAAATGATATAGATGATACAAATAGTGCCAATAGCGATAATACTTCTAATGTAAAAACATATAAAACAATACTAATTACAAATATTGAATATCAAAACAATAATGTTGGCAATAAAATTGTAGCAGATATAACAAATGTTGGTAATACTAATTTTACAAGTGAAGTTGCTAAATTAATATTAACAACAAGTTCAGGAGAAAAAATTCAAACTACAATAATAATTCCATCATTAGAGGCTAATGGAACAGCTAAATTAGAGCATATTTTAGATGTAGATAATGTTATTGACTTTATAATAGAAGAAATATAGTTAAAATTTAAATAATATACTAAACTTAAGAAAAACGAAGAAAAAAATAGAATACATTATTTAAAACTATTATAATATGCTTTAACTATATTTGAAAATAAACATTGTTTATGATAATATAATATTAATAATTAAATAATAATTTTCCCTGCATAGTGCGTGTAGACTGGAATTTTAGAACCAACAAATATTAAAAGGGAGTCCGCCTTTGAATGTGGCGTGTATGCTTATATTATATAATATAAGAAACCCAGGAGCATTCAACAAGACACCCACCTGTGAAAGCAGGTCCTTAAAATTTCATTCACCTTACGG
>CANQPV010000046.1 GCA_947625825.1 uncultured Clostridia bacterium
CTGAGTGTACTTAATAAAATACACTTAGTGAACTTTTTATTTTATGCTTTAAATTTTATATTCAACACTTTTTTCTTATTTAGTTTTTATTTTCACAGCCACAGTCATTATCGTTGTTATTATTATTGTTATTGTTGTTAGAATTCATATTATTCATATAAAATCTTTTTTCTGCTAACTTATCTTGTACTCCACGAAGTGCTTCTCCAAATCTTTGGAAGTGAACAATTTCTCTTTGTCTTAAGAAACGAAGTGGATCTAATACATCTGGGTCATCAGCGCATAAATCTATTAATTTTTCATAAGTTGCTCTTGCTTTTTGCTCTGCAGCTAAATCTTCTTGTAAGTTAGCTATTGGATCACCTTTGCATGCAATATATGCTGCTGTAAATGGTGTTCCTGCTGCTGATTGTGGGTATACATCTACGCCATGGTCTGTATAATAATCACCTAAACCTGCAGCTTTAATTTCTTCTGCTGATAAGCCTTCTGTTAATTGATGTACTATAGTTCCAACCATTTCTAAGTGAGCTAATTCTTCTGTACCAATATCATTTAAAACAGCTTTTGATTTTTGATCTGGCATACCAAATCTTTGGCTTAAATATCTAAGTGATGCAGCAAGCTCTCCATCTGGTCCACCGTATTGTGAAATGATAAATTTAGCAAGTTTTGCATTAGGGCATTTAATATTAATTGGGTATTGTAATACTTTGTTATATGTCCACATATTAACACATTCCTCCTTCCCATGGCCATGGTTCTTCTAGCCATCTCCATTTATTACATGGGAAATGAATAGTAAGTGGCCCATAAACTTTTTGATAATTATCTGTTAATTCTCTATATTGGTTAGTATATTCTCTGTGTAAACATAGAGCTTTTCTGTCATCTGGATGAGTATCTAAATATTCGCCAAGTTCAACTATAGCAAAATTTAAACTTCTGATTTTATTTAGCATTTCTTGTCTTGTTTCCATATCACCATTATTTTGCATGCATCCACAATCTGTATCTTTTGCTTCATTTTCTGTATTATATCCAAATGCTGCATTTATTCCTTGAGGAGTGTAATTGCAATTACAATTTGTAATTGAATCGCTACATCCACCAAACATATTACTATTGTTCATCATCTGTTACATCCCTCCCCAATTTCGTTTGAATTTTTTAGATATTCAATTTCTGCCATACCTTGACCTGGAACATAAGGACTTACTAGCTCTGGGAAAATAGTTCCCATTTTTAAACCACATTTTGGTGTGAAGGTTTTATTCATTTCTTGAACAGGAACATAGCTTTGCGCTAACATTGGGTTTGATGGAAATGCACTTGCTTCATCATCAAAACCACAGCCACAGTTTGTTTGCATATTTTGCATACAACCACAGCCACAACCAGAATTATTTACATCTTCATATTCAGCAGAAGTACCAACATTTTTACATAAACATTCGATTACTTCTGGGTTATAGTTATTTTGACAGCAACATCTTCTATAACGATTAAACATGTTTTCTTTTCCTCCTTATTTTTTGTTTATACTACATAATATGACAAAATATGAATATTTGTGCTTAATGCTAATGAAAATGCCAAATTTAATGCAAAAAAATAAGACTACTGTGCAAGCAGTAATCCTATTTGTTCTTTATGTCTTTGCGTTTTATTTAATTAAATTCATCATCTTCAAAACCCCAGTCATAAAACATACTTGGTTTTGTTGCTTTTTGGTCTTTCTTCTCTCTAATTATAGCCTGAAACCAAGTATTGCCGGAAGGACAAATTGGTCCACCTATAGGTCTCCAGCCTGATAATATTTTATCATTTACTAGGCTTACAAGTCTCTCGCAAGGGGCTGATACAATATCATACTCAAGCATTCTGTTCTTCACTCCTAATTTAAGATTGAAGTGTATTTGTCTTGCACCAAATACTAAAAAAGGAAACTGATATTATTATATCACAATCTTTATATAATAAAAGCCCAATTAACTAATTTGGGTTAAAATTAGGCTTTTTTAATAAATTTATATTTTCTGACCTGTCCCTAAGTACTTGAAAACGAGCAATTGGACCTGTCCCCAAAATTATGATATAATATAAATAATTTAGAGAAAGGAAACAATATTTATGTTAGAAAAAATAGAATATATATTTCAAAAAAACGCTAAAAACTTAGAATTATTTAATATGCTTATTAATTTATTTAAAGATGTAAAATATGTAACTAATATTAATAATGAAGAAATACATATAATAACATCCAATTTAAAACCCGAAACTATTTTTAAATTAGATAATATCACTTCTAATATACAATTAAATATAGGAAATAATAAATATTTAAATTTATTATCTAGGCAAAATAAAGATAATAAAGAGCTGTGTCATATTAAAAAATTGCATATTAATTATGTTTATAATAAATTATTAGGACATATAAAAAGGATTGACCATACAGGAATAAATCTACCAACTGTTTTATTTGATGAATTGGAATATAAAAATTTATTAAATTACTTATCCTTTAATGGTAATGTGTATAGTTATCCTACAGGAGAGCCTTGGCCATTTTTATTGCCAACTACAAAATATGAACATAAAAATGAAATATCTAACTTCAAAATTTTACGAGAGCCAAGGTTTGAATTTGTTTATGATAAGTATACTAATATTGTAGGCATACAAATTGACATGGAAACAGATCTATCTCAAAATGAAATCGAAGACTTGTTTCCGAAAGATCAAGGTGTATATTATGATGGTTGTACTTTCAAATCAATTTATTTAGATTATAGTGAAAATTTAGATATAAGGTTAGATGTAAGATATAAATCAATTTATGGCGACTGGGAAAGTGGTAAATGGTTAGTATGTGATGGCAAAAGAATGTAGCTTAGTCTCTATAATTGAAATTATTCATTTTGTGGTCAATATCTAATATTAAAATTGGGGGAGGTAATACCTCCCCGTTCCAATTAACTGAGCTGCTGAGCTGCTTTTTCGCATGCCGTAATGATAGCTTTTTCGATTCCTACAGTAAATTCTTTTCCATCATCCCGATATCCATCAATGTATAAAACCTCATACTCGGTTTTCTCTTCTACATACATTAAAGAAGAACTTGACTCACCCAGTATCACACTCGCTTCTCCGATTTTCTTTCCCGGACGACCTGAGCCACCGCCATACATGGTATGAACGGCTTCGATACCATCGACCACATCAGTAATGATTACATGAAAGGCAAGACGGCTAGTGGAAATTGCTGTTACAATAGGCGTGCATTTAATCATGTTTTTTACCTCCAAAAATAATTTTATATATTGTTTTGATGCTAAGGTGAAAACTCGAGGTTTACAGAAAGTCTTCATATTTATATTATAACAAATTTATATTTTAAAGTCAAATTAACCTGTTGCTCCAACTGAGGTTACTAAGAATTTACCATCTCTTTCTTCCAAAACAAGGAAAAAAGCTAAACTTATTTCTTGAGGATCTGTTATTCCATTATATTCAAACTCATATGGTGCAAAATAATAATATGAATTACTTTCTTCTATATAGTGTGAAAATTTTGGAGATTCCATATTTGACATATTATATTTTTGTACTTTCAAAACAACATCTGAACTACTATATTCTTCCATTGTTTTTATATCTTTTGCATTTAAAGCTTCTACAAATTTATTCGCAATTTCTTGTGTCTTTTCTCTATCTGTTTCTATTTCTAGAAAATCATCTTGACTAATTCCAAATTCTACACTTAAATAATTTTTTATTTCTGTTAGTCCTTTACTTAAGTTATTTACTGTAAAATTCCATTCTCCTTCAAATATTGGTGGCGTTGCTTCAACCATATTCAAACCTAATTTGTTTATAATTATTTCTATATTTGCTGTGTCATTAAATCTATATTTTGAAATATCTGCTACAACATATAATAAAAGTTCATTTTTTGAAATTACCTTTGCAAAAGTTTGAATTTTATCTAAATAGTAAATGTCACCACTTTCTAATTTAAAACCACTATTTGAATCTGTATAGTTTCCTATATATGTTTCATTTTGTCCATCAGATATTTTAGCTTGAAATTCTATTGTTGCATTAGTTTGTAGCATATCTACAATTACCTTATTTTTGTCTTGAATATCTTCGTCAATTTGATAGTAACCTAAATCATACGACTTTTGGCATAAATCTTCTGTTTCAAACATATAACCCATTATTAAATAGTTAGTATCATATGCCATATTCATTAATGTAACTTTAACTCCATTTTTTTCTACTACTTGTTTGGCATCTGTTTTTGATTCTTCATATTCTTTACTTATTCCAATCTTTTCTAATATATATGAGTATATATTAGCCTTTCCCATTGCATATAATATTCCATTTGCTACTAAAAATAATATTAATACAAATAATATTACAAAAATTAATACTTTACTTAATTTATATTTGCTTTGTTTTTCTTCTTCCATCTATTAAAATAACTCCTATTTTTGAACATTTTATAGCTGACCTGTCCCCAAGTGCTTAAAAATAAGCAATTGGACCTGTCCCCAAAGTTACACCTTTAGCACTCCTCCAATAGTTTTGTTTAGTTT
The DNA here is from genome assembly GCA_947625825.1 of uncultured Clostridia bacterium. Taxonomy (GTDB): domain Bacteria; phylum Bacillota; class Clostridia; order TANB77; family CAG-508; genus CAG-273. The sequence goes on from CANQPV010000046.1 coordinate 4,614, forward strand.
TGCGTGCTTATGCCCTGCTAAAATTGAGGCACCTCCTGCAATTACAACAATATCTCCATCATTAATGTAGCTTCTTTCTTTAGCAAGTTTTATTCCATTATCTATCATGTCATCTATGCTCTCTTTTTGATCTACTAAAATTGTGTATGTGTTCCATACTAAAGATAATTGTTTTTCAACTTCTTTATTTGCAGTTATTACATAAATTGGACATTCTGGCATGAAGCCTGCTATCATTTTTGCAGTTCTGCCTGTATCTGTGTAACAAAATATTGCTTTTGCACATAAGTCCATTGCTGTTAAACAAGTTGAATAATTTAAGTTATATTCATAGTCTGTGTTTTCGCAGTTATGCTCTTTTGTTTTAAATCTTTTCCAATATTTAATAGAACCTTCTATAGCCTTGCTAATTCTAACCATTGTTTCTACACATTCTACTGGGTATTCTCCCATTGCAGACTCGCCTGAAAGCATTATACAGCTTGCCATATCATATACAGCATTTGCAACATCACTTACTTCTGCTCTTGTTGGTCTTGGATTATGAATCATAGATTCTAGCATTTGTGTTGCTATTACAACTGGCTTTCCTGCCTTATTACATTTATTAATAAATTCTTTTTGGTATATTGGAACTTCTTCCATAGGAATTTCTACACCTAGATCTCCTCTTGCCACCATAATTCCATCTGATACTTCCAAAATACTATCAAAGTTATCTATTCCTTGTCTGTTTTCAATTTTAGATATTATTTTAATATGTTCACCGCCATTTTTTTCTAGCACTTTTCTAATATTTAAAACATCTTGCTTACTACGTACAAAAGATGCTGCAATATAGTCAAACCCTGCTTTAATACCAAATATAATGTCTTCTACATCTTTTTCTGTAGGGCTTGGCAAATTAATTGCCATTCCTGGTATATTAATGCTTTTTGTATTTGTTAAATGTCCACCATCAATAACCTTACATACAATATCTGTTCCTTTAATTTCTATTACTTCTATTTTAATAATACCATCATTAATTAAAATATTGGTTCCAATGTTTACTTCATTATATAGATTTTTATAAGTAATAGATACCTTATCTTTGTTTCCTAAAATATCTTCATTTACTAAAGTAAAAATGTCTCCTGGATTTAAGTCTATTCCATCATTTTCAAATTTTCCAATTCTAATTTCAGGACCTTTGGTATCTAGTAATAATGCTACAGATTTTCCTACTGCTTCTCTTGCTCTTTTTAAAGTTTCAATTCTGCTTTCTTGATCTTGATAATTCCCATGTGAAAAGTTTATTCTAGCAACATCCATTCCTGCTAAAATTAATCTTTCTAAAACTTTTTGATTATCTACTGCTGGGCCTAATGTGCAAATAATTTTTGTCTTTTTCATTTTTTAAAACCATTCCTTTCTAACTTTTAAACTTAAGTAAGGGCGGATGGTTTCCGCCCTGTTTAATTATTTTGTAATCCATTTTACTAAGTTTAAGTTTTCAGAGTCAATTACCATTTCATGTTTTGGCATTACTCTAAAAGTATAGCCATAATTTCCTCCATTTACTAAATTAACTTTTGCTTTATAAGTATATGTCCTATTTTCTTCATCTACTCCTTCTAGTTCCATTGGTATAATAGTAATATCATCTACTACACCATTTTCATCTATTTTTCCATAATATACTTGTGCTTCAATATGCTTTTCTTCAATGTTTGGAAGTTTTACTTTGCATTTTACTTCTATATTATTTCCTGCATCCATTGTAATATTATCTAAGTTATTTTCTTGTGAAATTTCTATTTTGTTCCAATTATTATATAAATTTTCCTTCCAGCTATTAAACTGGCCAACTTTTTCTAAGTCTGTATAATAAGTATTATATAAATTACATAATGGAATGTATAATTTATCTACATAGTCTGTAACCATTCTAGAAGTACTAAATTTACCACCTGTTGAAATTATAGATTCCTTCATATATTCAAGCCATCTTTCAGAATACCCTTGCTCACATTTATCATAATACATTGGAATAATTTTGTTTTCTAATGTATTATAAATACTTTGACTATCTGCAATATCTTGAGTTTCATAATCTGAATATTCAGCATTTGTTCCTATTGTCCAGCCATTTTTACTATTGTAGCCTTCTGCCCACCAACCATCTAATACACTAAAGTTAATAACACCATTAACAGATGCTTTTTGTCCACTAGTTCCAGAAGCTTCCATTGGTCTTCTTGGGTTATTTAGCCAAATATCTACACCACTAATTAAATATCTTGACATCGAAATGTTATAATTTTCAAGTAAAAATACTTTTCCTTTAAATTGTGGTTTCATTGATATTTCATGTATATACTTAATTAGATCTTGGCCTTCTTTATCTGCTGGATGTGCTTTTCCTGCAAATATAATTTGTACTTTACGATTTTGGTTATTTAATATTTGTGTAATTCTTTCTAAGTCTTTAAATATTAATGTTGCCCTCTTGTAAGTAGCAAATCTTCTAGAAAAGCCTATTGTTAATGCATTAGGATCTAATTTAGACACTATTTGCATAATTTCATTATATGGGTAACCACTTCTTCTTAAACGTTCTATTGTGTTTTGGCTTACAACAGATAGCATTTTTTCTTTGCGCTCTTGGTGAGCCTTCCATAGCTCATCGTTTGGAATATCAGCAATTTTTTTCCATACTTCATCATCATAAATTCTATCTTGCCAATATGGTATTAAATATTTGTTATATAAATTTTTAAGTGTTGGTGCTATCCATGAACAAGTATGAATTCCATTTGTTACATAAGTAATAGGAGATTCATTTGCTGCAATTTCTGGCCATACTTCTCCAAATAATTCTCTTGAAACTGCTCCATGAAGCTTGCTAACACCGTTTTTCTTTCCTGCAACTTTTAGTGCTAAAATTCCCATGTTAAAACCACTATCTAATGTTGCATTAGGCTTCATTCCCATTGCAAAAAAGTCTTGTTTTGAAATTCCTAGTTTATCCCAGAAATCTTTAAAATACTTTTCTACTAAGCTAAGTGGAAAAATATCATTTCCTGCTGGAACTGGTGTATGTGTAGTAAATACAGTTTTAGAAGAAACTATATCTCTTGCTAAATTAAATGATATTTTCTTTTCTTTCATTAAAGTATATATTAATTCTAATATTAAGAAAGATGAATGTCCTTCATTCATATGGTAAACTGTTGGGTTTAGCCCTAAGGCTTTTAATAGTGCTACTCCACCTTGACCAAGTGCAATTTCTTGCCTGATTCTCATTTCTTGGTCTCCACCATAAAGTGTTTTAGTAATATCACGGTATTCTGGTAAGTTTTCTTCTATATCTGAATCTAATAAATATAAATTTACCCTTCCTACACTAATTTTCCATGCTTTTAAATATAGCTTTTTCTTAGGAAACTGAATTGCTACAATAATATCTTTATTGTCTAAATCTTTTACTTTTTTTAGTGGTAAATTATCTACATCTATATCATAATATTCTGTTTGTTGTATTCCGCTACCATTAATTTTTTGATTAAAATAACCATTTTTGTATAGTAAGCCTACTGCTACCAATGGAACACCCAAATCACTTGCAGATTTTAAGTGATCTCCTGATAAAATTCCAAGACCTCCAGAATATATTGGCAAAGTTTGGTCTAAGCCATATTCTGCTGAAAAATATGCAATTAAGTCTGTACGATTATCTGGATACTTTTTTGCAAACCATGTATTTTTACTTTTCATATAGTCTTCATAATTTTCTACAACTTTATCATAAGCCTTCAAAAAATCCATATCTTGTGCAGCTTGTTCTATTTTTTCTTGAGTTACTAATCTTAAAAACTTAACTGGATTTTTATCTATTCTTTCCCATAAATCAATGTCTATTTTTTTAAATAATCTTAAAAATTCTGTATTCCATGACCACCATAAATTATAGCTAATTTCAGATAGCTTTTCTATTCTTTTTGGTAATTGTGGATTTACTGTAATATGGTTAAATACATACATAGTATTTTTCCTCCTTGGTAATTTTATTATAATCTTTTGCTTTATTAGCTTTATTATCTATTAACTTAAGTAATTTGTCAATTAATTTTTGAATTATAATTAATTTTATTTGTTACTGAATTGCATTAAAGCTTAAATAGTACTATTTTTCGCAGTTTTGAAAGGTCCCGTTTTGAACCTTCCTCCTTGAACTTGCTAACTTGCAACGGGCATTTGAAAAACAAGAAAACTAGTACTATTTAAGCGTGTTAACTAGTGTAAATCTTGCTTATTTAATTTCTAAAAATTC
>CANQPV010000047.1 GCA_947625825.1 uncultured Clostridia bacterium
TAAACATAAATTAACTTATTTGTAAACAAGACAAAATCTTGCTTTTAATTTTATAAAAGCAAGATTTTGTATTATGTCCATATTTTCTTACAGTATCAAGCATTTTAAGGTCTCATTTTTAGTTTTTCTTTACTTTGTAACTTATTTGTTACAAAAATGTTATAGAAATGTAATGTTTGGTAATATAATTGTAACAAATACAGTTACTATTCACAGCTAATTATAAATTTTAGAGTAGCCACTTGCTTCTTTACATATGTTTTTTCGTGCTTTAGACGAGAAAAAACATATGTAAAATGCAAGCGACGTGGCGGATAATTTTAGGGCTGTGAATAGTAACCATTTATAATAATTATTCTAATATATTATTTACTATATTTTGTTTGCTTGCACTATTTTCATTATCCTTATTTTCTTCTTTAATCAATGTTTCTAATTTAGTAATTAATTCTTGAAGTCTTGAAATATCTTTGCCCATTAATTCCCAATTTCCATTTTCACTAGATTTTTTTAATTCATTATTTACTTTTATAATGCTTTCCATTAAGCCATCTATATCATCTGTGTTTTCTATTTCAATATCAACTGCATATTGAGATACTAAATTGTTTAATGCTTCTTTTATATTATCTCCAATAGCTACTTTATTTCCAGATGCTACTACTATTTTCTTTAAAATAGGTGTAGATACATCTTCATTAATATATTGCTGATATATAGGCTCTACATATAAAAGTGAATTGTTTATTGGAACAACTATCATGTTTTTAATTAGTCTTGTTCCTGTAACATTTATGCTTTCTAGTTCTGTTGAAATTCTTTCATCTTGCTCTAATTGTGTATCTATTTGCATTGGTCCTAATATATTGCTATCTGATGGATATTTATATAGTGTTAACTTTTGTTCTCCATTTTGATATGTAGCAACCAAATATGAAGTAATGCTTTGTTTTTGATATTGTGTATATGGTAATACTAGCCCAAATGTTTCTTGATTACTATTTTGTAATTTAAGCATAGTATAGTATGGCTGTATTTCTGTTCCTACTTTATTAGATACATTACTTGTATTATGTTTTGCAACTTCCCATATGTCATCTCCTCTATATAATACATCAGTTTGTATGTTATGATATCTTTCAATTATTTCAGCTTGAATATTATATAAAAATTCTGGATAAACAAACTGACTGCTTATATCTTGCGGAATTTGAGCATCCTTTTCTACAAATAAGTCTTTATATATTTTTTGATAAGCCATAATAATAGGATCGTTTCTATCTGTAATATAATATTTAATAGTTCCATCGTATGCATCTATTAATACTTTTACAGAATTTCTAATATAGTTTATATCTGTTCTTCCTAATAATTTATTTTGCTGTAACGAAATTCTTTGCGAAAATGGATAGCTATCTGTATATGTATAGCCATCTAATACCCATACAAGTCTTCCTTCTTTAGTTACTACTAAATATGGATTTTCATCATACATAATATATGGCATTAAAGTTTTTGCTCTTTCTATAATATTACGATTAATTAATATTTTGCTGTCATGGCTAGAAAATGCTAATTTTATGTTGCTTTCTTTTATAGATAAAATTAATCTATCTAAAAAGTTAAGTTTAAGCCCAGCACTTCCATTATATTCATTTTCTGCATTTTCAGCTTTGTTTGAATTTTCTATTGGATAGTCAAATTCAGCCTTTCCACTACTATTAGTTACAACTGTATTGTTTGTTTCTAGTCCAAAATAAATTCTTGGCTCTGATATATTTATTACATCTTCATTAGTATTTGTAAATCCTTTTTGTAAATGTACTAAATTTCCTTTATTATCTACTGAAGTAGCAGAAGTTATAATTAAACCATATCCATGTGTATATTCATATGTTTTATTATTATATGTACCTGAAGATGAAGCTATTTCTCTAGGTGAAATATATACCAAATTTTGTTTTCCATTAATATTATAATTTGCAAGCTGTGTAGTACGGTAAGTATAATATCCTTTATTGGTTTGCAAAGTGTTTAAATTTCTTAAAACAATGTCTTCATTTGCAAGTACTAAGTTATTTACTACTGTAGCATTTTGTTCTAAATCTGCTTGTGTAATTGTTTCATTTTCTAATAAATTTATTTCTTCAATGTTTATTCCATAAGCTTGTTTTGTATAATTAATATTTGCCTCAATATATTTTTGTTCTCTATCTAATTCATTTGGGCTAACAATGAAAAATTCAAACCCTGCTAAAATAACTAGCATAAGCATTAAATAACATGGTACAACAGCTAATGATATAATTACCCTTTTTGTACTTTTCTTTTTAAAGTAATGAATTGCAGTTGCAACAGTTACTATAATTATTATAGATAAAATTCGGTAGCCCCACAATTTTATAGTTACTTCTGAAAGCCCTGCTCCCCAAATTCCATATGCGCTTGCTCCTTGCAAGTTTAAAAATCTTTGAAGTCCAACATTAAAGGTTTCCATAAATATAGTTAATGCTATTAAAATAGCAATTATCATAATATTATTGCAAAGTTGCTTAACTAAAACATTTTTCTTTAATATTTCTCTATCTATACCATCAAAATACATATTAAATGCAATAATATAATAAAGTATTGCATATACTGTTAAGCCTACTGCAATTCCTATAGCATATTTTAGCATAAGCTGTATAAAAGGTTGTACAAAAATAAAGTAACTTATATCATAGCCAAATATTGGATCAGATGATGCAAAATTTGTTGCATTAATACATAGCATAAATTTTTCTATAATTATATTTGTAACAAAAAAGCTAACTATAATAGAAACAATAAAAGCTATTGATTTATTTAACATTTTAGGCATTTGCTTTTTTTCATCTTCAAAAAATGCTGTTAAACCTTTTTTTATTCTTCTATTTGTAATATATATTAAGAAAAATAAAAGTATAAAATTGATTCCAAAAGTGGCTAATTTGTATGTTAAATTTTGCCAAAAAATGCTAATGTACTGTTCTCCTAATTCTAGAGTTTCTAGATAATTTCCTCTATAAATAACATAAGCTATTAGAACAGATATTACTAAAAAAGCTAAAACTATCCATCTTCTTGTACTTTTTTTAATTAATGTTTGCTTTTGTAAGTTTTTAGAATTTTCTACTTGTTCCATTTGATTTATAATATTAGAATCTATATGTTATTATCCAAATTTTATAACATTAATCTAATATTTCTCCTTTCATTATATTAAAGCTTTTACAAAATCTTCGCTATTAAAAATTTCCATATCATCAATTTGTTCGCCAACGCCAACAAATTTAACTGGCATTTTGTTTTCTGCAACAATTCCTACTACTACTCCACCTTTTGCAGTTCCATCTAACTTTGTTAAAATAATACCGTTAATATCTACAGTTTCCTTAAAAGCCTTTACTTGTGCTATTGCATTTTGTCCTGTTGTTGCATCTAACACCATTAATACTTCTTTAGAAGCTTCTGGTAATTCCTTATCTATAACTTTTTTAATTTTTACTAATTCATCCATTAAATATTTTTTGTTGTGAAGTCTTCCTGCTGTATCACAAATTAATACATCTGCATTTTCATTTTTTGTTATTTGAATTGCATCAAATACAACAGATGCAGGGTCTGTTCCCTCTTCTTTTTTTACCATTTTGCATCCAGCACGATTTGCCCAAATTTCTAGCTGTTCTACTGCTGCCGCTCTAAATGTATCTGCTGCTGCTATTACAACTTTTTTGCCATTTTGTTTTAATCTATTTGCTATTTTTCCTATTGAAGTAGTTTTTCCAACTCCATTAACACCAACTACTAAAATAACAGATGGATGTGTTTCTAATTTTAATGAATTATCCACTTCATCTAAAATTTCTTTTATTTCAATCCTTAAAGCGTTTTTTACACCTTCTTCATCTTCTATTTTTTCTTTTTTTATTCTATCTCTTAAATTGCTAATAATCTTAGTAGATGTTTCTACACCTACATCTGACATTATAAGTGCTTCTTCTAGTTCTTCTAATAGTTCTTCATCTACTTTTCTAAAATTACTAAATACATTATTTATTTTTTCATCAAATGAGCTTTTTGTTTTGCTTAAGCCCTGTTTTAGTTTTTCAAAAAATCCCATAGCTTTATCTCCTTGTATTAAAAATTCTTATCATATTTTATCATGATAATTAAAATATATCAACCTTTTGTGTTAGTATGTATTTAAAAAAATATAAAATTTTTGTTGACATTACTAAGCAATATGTGCTAAAATAACTATTGTATTAAAAATATGCGGATGTGGCGGAACTGGCAGACGCGCTGGTCTTAGGAACCAGTGCCAACGGCGTGGGGGTTCGAGTCCCTTCATCCGCACCATTAGGAGCTGAAATCTAACCAATTTCAGCTTTTTTTATTTTTATTTGGCATTATTTAAAAGTATTAATATTACTGGCTTTCAGAGTTTTACATTATTCAATCTATTTTCAAAATTATTAAAAATTATTCATTATTTTTTGACTTTTGCTCGGAATATGCTCGGGTGATTTGCACGGAAAATTGACTTTTTTTTCAAAAATGGCTATTTTTTTACAGATTTTTACAGATTTGAGTCTAATTTGCTCGGAGTCATTATCTTTCCAAATGCTTACAAATCAAGGGTTATAAGACTTAAATAATGTTATTTGCTCGGATTTTGCACAAAAAATAAGACTGCAAAAATACATGTAAACGTCAATAAGTTTTATTTTATCATTTACAATGTTCTTAAATATAAATCTTTATAAAGTAATACTTAACTTACTACTGGGTTAGAACTTGTGGCAGAACTAAAAGTCCTTTGGCACAATGTGAATAAACTACATTAATTTTGCTAAATATCATTTTATAATGTTTGCTAATTCTAAAAGTATTGAAACACCTACACGTTATTAAAATAAGAAAAAATTCAAATTTTTTAATAATTTTTACAAATAGTATTTGACAAAATAAAAAAAGTCTATATAATTAAAGAAAATGAGAGCCACAGAAATGTGTGCTACCTATAAACTAGATAAAACACCACAAAGCTTGGCAGAGCATATGTGGTGCTTTTATTATTTGCTCAAAATTACTACTATTGCAATAATTAAGGCAAATGCTATAATAGTCATTCCTACTAAACCGTAGAAAAGGAAGTATATTATTAATAACATAGCTTGTTCTACCATATAGCACCACCTCTATTCTCACAGGCAAAACTGTGTATGTAAAGTGGTAGCACTCACACTGCTTATTCTCATTTTCTATGTTTATAACTATATAACATTGTTGATTAAAAAGAGGAACACTTCAATAACATTTGCAGTAATGGAAAATTATAAGCCAACAAGTACTAGAGTAGATGTTTGCATTATTGAAATAAATATTTGTAATGGTACAGATGGTTTAATGCTAGGTGGCTATTTTGGAACAAATGCAAAATGTGAACCTAGTTTAAGAAAATGCTATATTTCAAAAAAAGACATTGAATTTACAAAAGAAATGGTTGAGAATTTAAAGCTAAATGAAAATGAAAAAGAAACATTAAATAATCAAAATGCTTTATATTTAGATATATTTAATGTATAAAAAATTAAATATGGAGGCAAAAGTATGGCACCAATACCCAAACAATTTATAAAAAAAGTTAGAAGTGGTAAGTTTCCTAAAGAAACAAAAAAATATTTTGTTAATATGACAAGCGATAGTAAGAAATTGCATATTACTAATTGTGAAAAATGCAATAGTTCCAATTCTGCATTTCAATATATTGATTTTGACACTATTGATAAAGCATTTGATTTTTTTAAGGAATACGATAAAGATATATCAAGATGTGAGCATTGTTTAAAAAAAGATTAAAACATATAGATTTTTTTAGAAAAAAAGATTATAATATTTATAAACAATTTAAATTTAAAACATTTGAAATTTATAAAAGTAAAAAGATTACATTAAAAAATAGGGAGTGATAAAAATGACTTATGAATTTGCTAAATATCCTGATGGAACATTGGGGGTATTTTCTGACATTGGAAAAAAAGAAAATGGAGAAGAATATATTCATATTACTTTTGAAAGACCAACAGAGAAAGGATTTGACACCTATGTAATTGAACTTCCAAGCTATGAAGTTGTTCTAGAAGATGGAAATTATTTAGAAGAAGAAAAGAGAGAGTTTTTAGAAATTGTAAGAAACGGAGCATCTTTCTTTTTTAAATATGCAAGATTAGGAGGTTTAGAAATTGCCTAGTATATTTGAAATAAAACGGTTATAAAATTTATTTTTGGACAAATGAAAACGATGAACCAATTCATGTACATATTTCAAAGGGAAATCCTACTGCTGAAGCAACCAAAGTTTGGCTAACACAGTCAGGTAATTGTATTGTTTGCCATAATAAAGGTAGAATTCCTGAAAAAGAATTAAACATTATATGTGAAGATATATCATTACATTATTTTCAAATTGTTGAAAAATGGAAAATAATTCATTCAGGAAACATTAGGTTTTATTGTTAATATAATTTTTTAACAATATATAACATTATATATTATTAGGTTATTTACTCGGTTTGTGCTCGGATACAAATGAAAAAATCCAGTAAAATAGCGTATTTATAAATTTGCACTTTAACATCCGCACCATTAGGAGCTTAAATCTAACCAATTTCAGCTTTTTTTATTTTTATTCAGCATTATTTAAAAGTATTGATATTACTGACTTTCAGAGTTTTCATTATTCAATCTATTTTCAAAATTATTTAAAATTATTCATTATTTTTTGACTTTTGCTCGGGTGATTTGCACGGAAAATATTAAAATTTAAAAAAATGCACAAAAATTGACAAAAAATGTTAATTTTTATTACAATTTGCACGGAAACAATTACACAAACATATTAAAATAGCTACTTCGAAGGATTTGTATTTTAGCATTTGTACCGCCTATAGCCAAGCAGGATACAGAGTTTATTAAAAATAAACCCTGTATTTTTTTTGTAAAAATTTTAAAAATATTAAATTTTAACTTAAAAATCTATATAATCGTTGATATTACTGAATTTTCACGATTTTTAGTTTTTTATAATTTTTCTTAATTTTGGCTTTTTACAAACATTTACTCAAACATTACTCAAACAACATTTATCGTCTGTGATGTGCTTAAAATAAATGTTTATCGTCTGTTTGACTAAAAGGTTTTCTCAAGTAAAATTATGTGAACAATATTTAACGAAATATACTATATCTGTACTCATATTTCTAGTTTTTCTAAAGTATTTTATTTTTTCTTATATTATCTACAAATTCTAATAACTGGTATCTTCATAGTATATAACTTATACCTTTCAAATGTATTTTTTTAATTTCTAAATTTCTGCAAATTGCCAGTAATACATTTGTTTCACATCATCCCATAATTTATAAATAGAAAGATCATTTCTTAATGTAACAACAGGTCTTATACCACTATTTCCACTACGCACTTCTTTGTCCGATATATCCTGCCAACTTTTCGGAGTAACATATCCTATTCCACGATCAGCATTATAAGCATTAACAAAATAATAGCCTCCATTCAAAACTAAATCATCAGAACACCCAGTAGCCAGATATATGGCTATACTTTCTGTAATTCCTAGTACAGAATAAGAAGTTGCATATTTCTCTAAATAATATTTTTTTCCACGTTCTCGTAAATTTATTAATTCTCTTCCCGATACAACTATACCCGATAATGTAGTACTTTGATTTTCACCTAAATTGCTTTCTTTAAAGTCATCTTCTGAAATTGTTACTGTTTCTGGTATTCCTGCCGTTGCTATTTTAACTCTTCTATTGCCTTGTTCATCTTTATCGTTTACCACTACTCTCCAACCATTTAAATTAGAAGTTGCACTTTGACTGCTGTCTAATGGACTTCTAGTTAAAACATTAGAATAAGTAACAGGATAGTTAACATAATCTTCTACTTGTATCAGAGCTCCACTTACTTTTGAATAATCAGTATACTGCCCGCCTTGTGCTGTTTTTATTGTTCCATTTCTACCTAAAATAATTTTTCTAGTTTGTATATCTGATATACTTCTTGCTTTTCCATCTTTATTATTTACCCATGGGCAAACATATAATTTACCATTAACAGTTACTGTGCTATTAATAGTTAGATTACCATATGTATTTACTAAATTTGCAGGTTCATATGAATCTGTTTTTCCATTTCCAATAGTTACAGTAACATTAGCTGGTATTGTAATATCTTCTTCTAATGTATAATCATTTGTAATGTATACTGATAACTTTTCATATTGATTAGCTAAATCCATTGCACTTTTTAAATTATCAAAATATTTTGTTTCTCCTTCTGCCATAACAACCACAGGTAAATCACTTGATTTTATTGGTACTAATTTAAATTTTATTCCGTTAGATACTACTGTTATTTTTTCACCTCCCGCTACTGTATATTCTTGAAATTTGTCATCTGGTAGATCTTTTAAATTTTCAAAGGATTCAGATATTGTTACTTTACATATGTTTCCTTCATAGCTTACTTTTATGCTATTTATTTTTAGATGGTCTGCATCTAAAGAATGCTCAAACATCTGCTCTACGGTTGCTGATTCTCCTCCTTCTCCTCCTGTTTGTGTTTGGTCTCCATCCATCCACATATTACCTTTTGCTTTTAATTCTACATAATCTTTGAAATCCTGTAATGTAGTCATTACTGCTGGATTTTCTACTTTTAAAGCATATTTCGTAAAATCTATTCCTGAATTTGCTATATTTATTGTATATGTTTCTCCTTTTATTCCATTTCTGGCTGAC
>CANQPV010000048.1 GCA_947625825.1 uncultured Clostridia bacterium
CAATTTGGACAAGGAACTTTATGTTCTCTAATATAATTCATCATTTCTTCTTGTGTCATTGCATCTGCATCAGCATTTGGATCAAAATCATTAATTAAGTTATCTGCTCTATGACGCATTTTACATTCTTTGCAATCTACTAATGGATCTGAAAAGCTTGCTACGTGTCCAGAGGCCTCCCAAACTCTTGGATGCATTAAAATATCTGCATCTAGCTCATAGCTATTTTTTCTTTCTTGAATAAATCTTTTTCTCCATGTATCTTTAATATTATTTTTTAATCTAGAGCCTAATGGACCATAATCCCATGTATTTGCTAAGCCTCCATAGATTTCAGAGCCAGGATAAATAAATCCCCTTCCTTTGCATAAAGCAACTATTTTTTCCATTGTTACATCTTTCATTTTTAAATCCTCCCTTTATTTGCTAGTAAAATGAATTTTATTTTACTCTTGTAAATTATAATTGTCAATGTTTATTTAATTATTTTTATAGCCTCATCTGTTAATTTATTTTTATCAAATTTTCTCATAATTAATACTATAATAGCAACTAATAAAAATGTAACTCCATATATAAGTAAACTAAAGTGCCAATTTCCAGAAAGTAAATTTGCTCCTGCTAATGTAGAAGATATTACAGAAGGAAATCTAGCAATTGTTGAAATTATAATAAATTCTAATGGTTTAATTGGAAGTAATGCTGCAATATATGTTAGCAAATCTTTTGGCGTTCCTGGTATAAAAAATAAAATAAAAATAATAAATCTAATTGTTTTTGGATTTTTAAATATTTTACTTTTTTCTATTTTTTCTATTTTGCTTTTATCTATAAAATCATATATAAATTTTCTTCCAAATTTATGTACTAGTAAATATATAAATGCTGAAATTATAGCTGCTGCAACCATTATAAATACTGTTCCCCATAAGCCGCCATAGCAAATACCTGCTAGTATTTCTATTGGTTCTCCTGGAATAATAAATAAGAATATTTGTGCAAATTGAAGTCCAAATAGCATTAAAAAGCCTATAAAACCAGAACCCTTTACCCTTTCTTTAAAAGCATTTTGTCCTTCTTCTGTTGCAAGATTTTTTATTACTGGAAACAAGTAAATAGTAATTCCTATCATTATTGCAATTACTACACATAGCAATACAATTTTAAATATTTTACTTTTTTTGTTCATTTTATTTCTCTTTTCTCTTTTTACATTTTATTATCTTTAAATCTCTATTGCAATTTTTGTTTAACTTCTATGATGCTTTCTTGAGGAGTTGAAGCTCCTGCCATTATGCCAACTTTACTACATGCTTTTATTTCTTGCAATAATTTTTCTGTAAGTTCATTTGCACTTTCTATCATAATTGCCTTTTTGCAATTTTTTAAAGAAATATCATATAATTTATTTGTATTTGAGCTTTTCTTTCCGCCTATTATAATCATATAGTCTACTTGTTTTGACAAGCTTTCTGTTTCTTCTTGTCTCAATCTTGTAGCATTACATATAGTATTTTTAACTTCTATTTCAGCTTTTTCATTTAGTTCTTGCTTAATTTTTAAAACAAACTCTTCAAATTTTTCCATTCTAAATGTAGTTTGTGCAATTATAAATAATTCTTTAATATCTTCGCTTTTTGCTTTTTTAATTGCTAAATTTAAATCTTCTTCTGTTTCAATAGTAGCATAATTACTACCGCAAAAGCTTTCTGTTCCAATGACTTCTGGATGGCCTTTTTCTCCTATAAAAAAAATAAATTTTCCTTTTTGAGCATTTTGTTTTGCTAATTTATGAATAGCAAGCACTGATGGACATGTTAAGTCTATAATTTCTAAGCCTAAATTTTTAGCTTGCTCATATATTTCCTTTTTTACCCCATGTGCACGAAAAATAACATTTTTTCCATTTGGTTTTGGAATTTCTTCTAAACTATTTATAACTTTTAAACCATTTTTTTCTAGGCTTTGCATTACCTGTGGATTATGTGCTAAATCTCCTAAACAATATGTAACTTTTCCACATGATTTTTTAGTTTCTTCTTTAGCACTTTCAATTGCTCTTTTAACTCCCATACAAAAACCTGCTGTTTTACCAACAATTATTTCCATAATAAATTAATTCCTTATTAAAATATTTAGGCTTTAAAAGGTACCCATAAACCTTGATATTAAAATTTTAACATAACATATAGAAAATAACAAGAAGTTATACTTGCCATTTTATAAAAAGTAGAATATACTAAGAAAAAAAGTAAGGAGATAACTTAACTTGGAACTATTATTTAAAAATAGAACTACTTTATCTAGTAAAAATTATATTGAACTTGTAAAATTGAACTTGTAAAATTTCATCAAAAGAAAAATAACTGGAAATATTTTTTATATACTGGCTTTTTTAGCATATTGCTTATTATTTGTATTTCAATTCAAATAGCATATAAATATTATTTATCTGCTATTATAATTTTTTTATGCTTTTTTGGATTTTTAGCTTATAGATTTATTGAGCCATATTATAAAACTAAAAAAGAATATCAAAGTGAAAAGGTTCAAAAAAACTTAATTAATTATTATTTATTTTATGAAAAATATTTTAAGGTTAAAAATAAAATGGGTAGTTTTAAATTAAGATACTATAAAATATATAAAGCATATGAAAACGAAAACTTTTTTTATTTGTATTTGAATAAAGACTATGCTTTTATAATAGAAAGGTCTGGTTTTATAACTGGTAATGAAAACGATTTTAGAAAATTTATAAAAAATAAATTAGGATTTAAATTTAAGGGAAATTAATGAAAATTTAAATTTTGTTTTGAGTTAATTATTGTTTGAATTTCTACAATAATCATCTCCTAAAAACATAGCATCCATTTCCTCTTGAGTATACGTTTTATTACCATTTCTTTCTTGTTCCATTTTTACCATTTCTAGTTCTCTATCAATTAATTCTTTTAGTTCTTGGCTGAAGTTTAATTCTTTTCCTAATTTCATAACTAATCACCTCTTAATTATATTTTTACCACAAAGTAATATAAAATGCAAGAAATTTCGATAGACAAAATTCGACAGATTATGGCAATGTATCATATAATATAAGAAAATCGTTTGTTTCGCAAACAACTGCCACGTGCTTTGCACGGGCGAACATAGGTAGATTAACCTTGTTTTCTAGGAAAAATGCATTTAAAAAATGCACTTTCCTAGAAAATAAAAAGTCACTTAAACTCTAAAAATTTAAGTGACTTTATTACCTTTTAAATATTGCTATCATCCTTATTCTTATACATTTTAATCATATCTTTTAAGCTTACCCTGCTTCCATAATTTAAAATAGCACTTGAGTAAATTTTAATAGATACATTTGCAATTATTAAAATAGTAGCAATTAATATTGCTATAGATATTGCAATTTGAGATGTAGTTGCAATTCCCATCATAATTCTAAATGGCATACAAAATGGTGCTGAAAATGGAAATATTGATGCGAATTCATTTAAACTGCTATTTGGATTAAGCATAGTAAAATATGATAAGTAAAATCCTATTACTGCAACAACTGCAACTGGTCCATTAGCAGTTTGTACATCTTCTGGCTTGCTTACTGTTGAACCTGTTAATGCATATAAAAGTGCAAAAGTAGCATATCCTAAAATAAAGTAAATAATAGTAAATATTCCAAGCATTGGTGTAATTTGAGAAACATCTAATACGCTTTCTAGCATGCCTTCTGGCAAACAATAATTAGCACATATTAAGGCAACAGCTACAATAACTACTACTTGCATAAAGCCTACTATGCCTATACCTATTGTTTTTCCAAGTACAATAGTTCTTGGTTTTGTAGAAGTAACAAGTGTTTCCATAATTTTTGATGTTTTTTCTGTAGTAATAGAAGAAGATACTTGGTAAGCACAAAAGTAAATTGCATAAAATAATACTAAAGATAGTAACATCATAACAATTACATTTCCTTTTACTTCTGCTTCTTCTGTTTGCTTTAATTCAAATTCAAAGTTTGGTTCTAAACTTGCAATCTGTTCTTCTGATAAGTTTAATTTTGATAATTGCAAATTTTTGTAAAGCCCAATAAATGTATTTTGCAAGTCTTCTGGAACTCCATTCATCATTGTCATATCTTCAACAATATATTCAAGCTTTATACCATTTTTTTCTTTCGAAATAACTATGGCATCTTCTATATCTCCATTTTCTATTTTTGTTTTAATTTCATCAAAGCTTACTTCTTTGTTTTCAATTTGAAAGTTATATCCCAAATTCATAGAATTTAAAGCTTCTAAACTTCCTTCATATATGTTTTGTGCATCTACTATTAATTCTTTACTTATTGCTAGTTCCTCACTATCATTTTTATTAGCATTAAAACTATTTAAAATGTTAGGAATATTAAAGCCTACAATAATCATTAATATAATTATTAAGTTTGAAACTAAAAATGTTTTCTTTTTTAGCATTTCTTTAATTGTAAATGTAGCTACAAGTATTAAATCCTTCATTATTTTTCACCTACCTTTTCAATAAAAATATCGTGTAAGCTTGGCTTCATAATTTCAAATTTTTCTACTTTAACATTATTTTTAGCAAGTAAATTAAATAAATGGTAGCCGTCTTCTTCACTATTAATTTTAATAATATAGTCATTGTCTTTACTGTTGTATATTTCAAGCCCTACATCTTTAATAATAGAATCTACATTTTCCATAGTACTTAAAGAAAGTTTATTTGCTGGATAATTTTCTTTTATTTCTTTTAAATTTCCCTGTAAAACGGCTTGTCCTTTATTTAATATTAAAACATCTGATGCAAATTCTTCTATAGAATGCATTTGATGGCTAGACATTATTATATATGTACCTTTTTTAACTAAATCTATAATTACATTTTTAAGAAGTTCTGTATTAACTGGGTCTAATCCACTAAATGGTTCATCTAATACTAGAAGCTCTGGATCATGTAAAATTGCTGTAATAAATTGTATTTTTTGTTGATTTCCTTTTGATAATTTTTCAGGTGTAACTTGTAAATATTCTTCTACTTCTAGCTTTTTTGCCCAGTAAAGCAAGTTTTCCTCTGCTTTTTGTTTGTTCATACCTTTAAGCATAGCAAAATACATAAGTTGGTCGTGTATTTTTGTTTTTGGATATACTCCTCTTTCTTCTGGCAAATAGCCAAAGTTAACATGTTTTCTTTTTACTTCTTTTCCATTCCAAGTAATTTCTCCGCTATCTTTTTTTAGAATTCCTAAAATCATTCTAATGGTAGTAGTTTTACCTGCTCCGTTTGTTCCTAAAAGTCCAAAGACTCCTGGTTTTTGCATTGCAAAGCTTATGCTATTTACTACTTTTTTCCCTGCAAAGCTTTTATCTACATTTTTTACTATAAGTCCCATGAGAGTTTTCCATCCTTTCATTTTATTTTCAAAAATAGTATATATCTAATTTAGTAGAAAATCAATATTTGGAGCTTTAGTTATAAATAATTATCAATAGGTATATAATTTTTACTTTATAGAATTAGTTTTTGTTTGCAAATATCGTTTATGAAAAAGTTTGTTAAAAATGGTTTGCATTTATTGTAGTTTTATTTTATAATATTATTTAGATAAATATTTGCGGGTATAATTTAGTGGTAGAATGTCATGCTTCCGACCTGATAGCGCGGGTTCAATTCCCGCTACCCGCTCCACCAAGTGTGACCTTTAAGTCACGTTTTTTATTATGTAAATTTCTGTGTAACTCTGCAAATGCTTGCTAATACTGGTTTTTATGTTTTATTCCTTTTTGTACATTTTTTGAAATTTTTGTGTCTTTTTGCGTAACTTGTCACAGTTTTGTCACAAAAAATTTTACTGTGACAAGTCTTTGAACTACAACAGGTTCTATTCCACTTTCTATGCACCTTGTTACAAATGTATGTCTTAAGCTATGTGTAGTAATATCTGTAATTGGTCCACATTGTATTAAAATTCTTTTCAAAAGGTTCTTCTTCATTAAATTATTTATTAAATACTTTTCATAAAATATAGTAAAAATTTAATTTTAATGTTATAATAATAATAGATTGAAAGAGAGGAATATTATGAATAATATAGATTTAATGAATTATTAGTTTGAAAGTAGTGAAGAAGATTATAATGTAATGAAAGTATTGCATAATAATAAAAAAAATAGTTATTGTTTGTTTTTCGGACATTTAGTTATAGAGAAATTATTAAAGGGATTATATGCTAAAAATAACAAAAATAATCCACAAGCACCCAAAGCCATGATTTATTGTATTTAGCAGAGAAAACAAAATTACAGCTTACTGAAAGACAAAAGAATTTACTTGATATAATTACAAGATTTAATATTAATGCTAGATATGATGATTATAAAAAAGATTTTTATTCAAAGTGTACTGATGAATATACAGAACAACAAGTTAAAAATATAGAGGAGGTTAGAACATGGTTAAAAAATCTATTGACAATAAATTAATAATGGAAATAGTACAAAAGTATGTGGAAAAAATCTGTGAAAATTATAAAATTGAAGCAATTATTTTATTTGGTTCTTATGCCAAAGGAACAAATAATGAAAATAGTGATATTGATATTGCTATTATTACAGATGATTTTAAAAATGATATATTTGATGAAGAATTAAACTTAATGAAATTAAGAAGAAATATAGATACTAGAATAGAACCACATTTAATAAGGATTGAAGATTTTAAAAATGCAGAAACACCTTTTATTCAAGAAGTGATTGATACAGGAATAAAAGTAGCATAAAAAAAATGGAGAATATTATATTACTTATTAGTAAAATATTTCTCCATTTTTTTATTTAAACACATTCGCCCCTAATTTTGGTGTTTGAAACACTACAAATTGTTCAACCCTTCGAAAAAAATTTTTCTACTATGGTATCTGCTGACTTCTTACGATAAACCTTTTTCGACCATTATTTCTAATTCATTAGTAGTTTTACCCTCTTATCAAGCCTTAGTATCAAGTTTTTGTTCATTGAGCCAAGATTTTGCTACACATTTCCTCCACGTCACACCTCACGATGGAACGCTTGTGTTTCACTATGTGGTTGGCGATGTATACCTCCACTACAGACTTTCACCGATTAACTAAACGACATGCCCGTCGCACTAATGTGAAAACTACTACTAACTAATATGTTGGTAGTAGTTTTTATTTAATTCTCTTTTTTAGTAAATTTTCTCAATATCTTCTATTTCTACTATATTATTTTTTGTAGATCCTCCAAGAAGCCATTATTTAATTATTCTCCACTGATCAAATTTTTTCATCTATTTATAGCTCGTTATTTTGTGCGGAGTTCCGTTTGCACTTGATGCTGTACTACTCTCTTGTAACCTAACGCCGGATCCAAGATGGACTACCGGACGCAAACTACAGCAAGTACTACCCGTCCATCCATGCGGATTCCAACCATCCGAGTCGTCCAAACTCGTTCCGTCGAAGTCCACCCATATTAGCATAGCGCATTCCGAAGTAAGCAAAGCTGTTTGTGCACTTAACGCAACGTGAAGCTAACCAATACGAGGTCCCCGATTCGGCTTTCAAAACTTCAGATGCCTCTCCATAATTAGATTCATTAATTTGAATTTCATAATAAGTCCATGTTACAGTCAAATCAGGGTTTCCATTTCGTCTCACCCCATTTTCAGTATCAGTTAACACTGGCTTACCATTTTCTTTCTGTGATTCATACTCTTTTAGTCCATCAGATTTTATTTCATTTTCATCTATTCCTGAACCATTTTCCTCTGCGTATAAACATGGACATGATCTAGCATAAGATCCGAAAGTAACTGTTTTTTTAGCTTTATCTACTGATTTCATATATTTCTCGCTTTCCCCACTTAGGTTGTCTAGTTGAGTATTTATATAAGTTTCCTTTGCTGTTCTTCCATCATCCGTTATTGCTCTTTCAAAATCTTCGCTATTTACGCTTCTTGCAGTAATACCATCTTCTTTTCTACTATACAATTTTTCACATATATCATTTAATATATATACTCCATTATTATACCCTGTTACGTCCATAAGCCACACTTTTTGAGTTGTTGTTGTTCCTATTATATCAATACTTCCATCTTCATATTTCTTTAATACTTGCCATTTCATATTAGAATCTCGTGTTATTTCAGTATTATTATTACTAGATCCTGTATAACTTTCTCCTAATTTATCTTCTTTATATGTTTCGGGTCCTTCTGGCTGATAGTCTATATAATCTCCTATTTTTATTCCTGCCTCTATTGGCACTAATTCAAATTTTATTCCTGGATATACTGCTATTAATTCGTCCCCATCTTCAGTTGTTGTTTCATGATATGATAGATCAACTAAATTTTGGTAGCTTTTGTTTATTGTTATCTTACATGTGTTTCCTTCACAGCTTGTTGTTATGCTATTTATTGTTAGTTGGTCCG
>CANQPV010000049.1 GCA_947625825.1 uncultured Clostridia bacterium
GCATGCCAGAAAAATGTCCAAAATGCGGCTGCAGTAACTTACATCAAGATGAAGACACTTTAGATACTTGGTTTAGCTCAGCATTATGGCCATTTTCAACACTTGGATGGCCAAATCAAACAGAAGATTTTAAATATTTCTTCCCAACAAGTACATTAGTTACTGGCTATGATATTATATTCTTCTGGGTTGCAAGAATGATATTTTCAAGTATAGAGCATACTGGAGAAGTACCTTTTAAAAATGTATTTATACATGGTATTGTACGCGATAGCCAAGGAAGAAAAATGTCTAAGAGCCTAGGTAATGGAATTGATCCATTAGAGGTAATAGATAAATATGGAACAGATGCATTAAGATTTTCATTAGTACTTGGAATTTCACCAGGAAACGATATTCGCTATATGCCAGAAAAGCTAGAATCTGCATCTAATTTTGCAAACAAAATTTGGAACGCTGCAAAATTTATTATAAATTCATTAGCAGATGAGAAAAAAGTAAGAGAATTTTGCTATGAAGTATTTGAAAAAAATCATGCATATAATCCAGATTTATTAAGAATAGAAGATAAATGGATTTTAAATAAATTTGATAAATTAGTATCAGAAGTAACACAAAACATGGAAAATTATGACTTAGGAATTGCTTTAGACAAAATATATAATTTTATTTGGAACGAATTTTGCGATTGGTATATTGAAATTGTAAAGCAAAGAATATATAGTGAAGACGAACAAACAAAAGTAGCTGTAAGTGATATTTTAAACTATGTATTTGGCTCTTCTTTAAAATTACTACATCCATTTATGCCATTTGTTACAGCAAAAATTTATTCAAACCTAATTTGCTTTGGAACAGAAGAAATTATGATATCAAAATGGCCAACTATTCGAAAAGAATTTGTATTTGATAAAGAAGAACAATTTATGGAAGATATTAAACAAATTATTGTTGGAATAAGAAACATAAGAGCAAAACTAAATGTACATCCTTCAAAAAAATCAAAACTAATTGTTGTTGTAAAAAATATTGAAGAAATGAAGCAAGAAATAGAAGAAGTTAAACCAATTTTACAAAAACTAGGTTTTGCGGAAGAAATTGTTGTTCAAAATAACAAAGAAGGAATTCCACAAAATGCAATGTCTGTAATACAAAATGGAATAGAAGTTTATTTGCCATTTGAAGAGTTAGTAGATATTGAAGAAGAAAAGAAAAGACTACAAAGAGAAAAAGAAAAACTAATTTCAGAAGTTGAAAGAGCAGAAAAAATGCTTTCTAACCCAGGCTTTGTAAATAAAGCACCAGAAGCAAAAATAAATGAAGAAAAAGAAAAACTTGCTAAATATAAAGATATGCTTGAAAATGTAGAAGAAAGATTAAAAAGTATTTAAGCAAGAAAAGGAAGCACCCCACCAAAATGGTGGGGTGTTTTGATGTTCACTCCTTGACAGTGAGACGGTAGGTGTCGTTATCCACCTCGTCAACGTGCCACCGAGCAGAATCAAGCCTGCACCTGACCTCGGGCTCAATGGCAAAGCCATTAAGATCCTTGGAAATGGAGACATCAACATGAATCTCCGTTTTGCCTTTTTTCAGAGCGTCCTCCACAGCATCACAGATGAGCTTGTTGATTACCTTACACTGGTCGTTGACCCGAAGCAAGCGCTTGGATTCCACAAGCTCATGATTGATGGATTTTGCATCCGGGAATGTTAAAACCTGGTTTTTCATTATGAAAAACCTCCTTTAAAATAAATCACCTTTCGGTGACCTAGCACAAAATGCACTAGGGTTTATAAAATATATTATACCATATTTTATGTAATAAGTAAAATTATGTCGAAAACTTGTCATAATTCGACAAAACTTCCTAAGTTTTGCTCTAGATATTAACTGGAAAAAAATGTATAATTGGACAAGCAAACAGATAGGAGGAAATTACTATGAATAGTAGGTTTAATAAAAAAGATAATGTACTATATCTGGAAATTACAGAGGAAATTGATCATCACAAAGCAGAAAAGATAAGGAGGGTAATGGACAATGAAATTACAAGATTTATGCCTAGAAAAATTGTATTTGATTTTAGTAATGTTTCTTTCATGGACAGTGCAGGAATAGGACTTTTAATAGGAAGATACAAACTAATAAAACTTTTAGGGGGAACAGCAGAAATTATAAATGCAAATAAAATTATTTCAAAGGTGTTAGAAATGAGTGGAATATTAAAAATTATTCCAATACAAAATGAAGAAAATGTAAGCTAAAAATATTAATGTTTTAGGAGGAAAAAAATGAAAAGTAGATATGATAATGAAATGGAACTAGAATTTTTAAGTAAATCTAATAACGAAGCATTTGCACGTATTACTGTTGCAGCGTTTGCTGCACAATTAGATCCAACCATAGAAGAACTTGCAGATATAAAAACGGCAGTTTCAGAAGCAGTAACAAATTGCATTATTCATGGCTATGAAAATACAGAGGGTTTAATAAAAATAAAGGCTACATTACTTAAAAATGAAATTGAAATTGAAATATCAGATAACGGCAAGGGAATAGAAAATATTGAACTTGCAAGAAAGCCACTTTATACAACGAAGGGAAATTTAGAAAGATCAGGAATGGGCTTTACAATAATGGAAAGCTTTATGGATGAAGTTGAAATTCATTCAGTTGTAGATATTGGAACAAAAGTTATTATGAAAAAGAAAATTAAGAAGCAAGAAAATGCTGAAGAAAATGAAGAAGAAAATGCTCTAATAAATTAATTTATTTATTAAATAGGAGGCATTTAAATTGCAGGAAGAATTTGAAAATAAGGCAGAAGACATTATACAGGCACAAAACGGAAATGAGCAAGCAATGGCTGATTTAATAGAAAAAAACAAAGGACTTATTTGGAACATTGTAAAACGTTTTCAAGGTAGAGGCCATGAAATAGAAGATTTATATCAAGTAGGCGTAATGGGGTTTATTAAATGCATTAAAAGGTTTGATAGTAGCTTTGACGTTAGGCTATCTACATATGCAGTTCCATATATTTTAGGAGAAGTAAAAAGATATATAAGAGATAATGGACCAATAAAAATTAGCAGAAGTTTAAAAGAGATGGCAACAAAGGCCATTCTTGTAAAAGATGAGTATTATAGAAAAACAGGCAATGAAATAAAAATAGAAGAAATGGCTAAGATTTTAAAAATATCTAAAGAAGAGCTAGCATTAGTTTTAGAAGCAATTCAACCAGTAGATTCTATAGATGAACAAATATATGAAGACAATGGAGACGGAGTTACAATGCTAGATAAAATAGGAGCACAAAAAGATGAAGCTTCGGAAATTACAAATAAACTTTGTATACAGCAAATTATTGGAAATTTAAAGGATGAAGAAAGAGAGGTAATACTACTTAGATATTATAAAGGAAAAACTCAAACAGAAATTGCAAAAATACTTGGCATTACACAAGTACAAGTTTCTAGAATTGAGAGAAAAACTTTGCAATTAATGAAAATGAAATTAGCAGGTTAGAAACAATTTGTTTTATTTTAAAATAAACTACATAAACTTATTTATTATAAGCTACATTAAAAAATAAGTGAGGAACAAAATTGAAAAAGTATATTATATATTTCATTATATTTTTGTGTATCTGTTTTTTTATTCCAATTATTTTTACATCTCCTTTTATTAGTAAAGAGGTAAATAGCAACACAGATCAAAATAATATTACAGTAGAAGCTACTTATGATTATAAACAATATAAAATAGTAAAGTTATTGCATAAAAGCACTAACAAGGTAGAAGAAATTCCATTTGAAGAATATTTATATGGAGTAGTAAGTGCAGAAATGCCTGCAAGTTATGAAGAAGAAGCACTAAAAGCACAGGCAGTAGTTGCAAGAACTTATACTTTGTATAAAATAGTTTCAAATTCTTCAAAACATGAAGGAGCAAATATTTGCGATGACTCAAGCTGTTGCCAAGCATGGATTTCAAAAAAAGATAGATTAGCTAAATGGAAAGAAGAAAAAAGGACTGAATATTGGAATAAAATTGTAAACTGTGTAAATGAAACACAAGGAAAAATAATTACTTATGAAAAAAAGCCAATAAATGCTTTTTTTCATTCTAATAGTGGTGGAACTACAGAAATTCCTATAAATGTATGGGGAGGAAGCGGATACCCATATTTACAATCTGTAGAAACATCTGGAGAAGATGCATATTCACAATATTCTTCTAAGGTCACAGTAACTAAAGAAAAGTTTAAAGAAACTATAAAAAAAGCACATAGCAATTTTAAAATTGATTTTTCAAAAAAAGATTGTATTAAAATAAAAGAATATACAGAAGGGGGCAGAGTAAAAACAATTACTGTAGGAAACGTAGAACTATCCGGTGTAGAAGTTAGAACATTGTTTAACTTAAAATCAGCAAATTTTAAAGTAACAATAGAAAGCAAAAACATTACTTTTGAAGTTATAGGTTATGGACATGGTGTTGGAATGAGCCAAACTGGTGCAGATAGTTTAGCAAAACAGGGAAAGAACTATGAAGATATTATTCATCATTTTTATACAGGTGTAGAAATTGAAGACATTTAAAAAATTATACATTATATAGTTAATCCGCTTAAATAGTACTAGTTTTCTTGTTTTTCAAATTGCCCGTTGCTAGGTAAGCAAATTCAAAGAAGAAAGTCAGAACGGGACCTTTCAAAACTGCGAAAAATAGTACTATTTAAGCTTTAATGTAATTAAATTAAAATACAACATTTTCAAGTTACAAAAAATGTAAAATTAAAATTTGTTTTTTGTATAATTTTCTCAAAATGGTTAATAATGTTACTAAAGAAAAATTAAGGAGGAATAATTTTTATGAGAAGAGAAAATAGAAGAAAACCAGTTGAGGAAGGTTTTGATACAAAGAAAATGTTATATATTACAGGAAGTGTTCTAGCAATAGCAATAATTGTTTTTATAATAACATTTTTAGTTTATAGTAATGCATTATCAGATACTACACAATTTGGCAAATTAGATACAAATTCCATTGGAAATACTAAATTAGAAGATGCAAGTACTTCTTATGGAAAAACAGTTAATGAAATGCAAGACGAAGCTTTAACAAACAGTGAAAATGGAAACACTACAAATGATAAAGCAAATAGCAATTCACAAGATAATACAGAAAAAGTAGCCATAAATACAAGTAGTTCAGAAACAAACAAAACACAAACAAATAACAAAAATACTGAAACTAAAAAAGAAAGTACAAGCAAAAATGAGAGCAAAGTTGAAGAAAAAGTAAAAGATCCAGAATTTAAAATGCCAGTTGATGGAGATATAATGAAAGAATTTGCAGAAAATAAATTAGTGTATTCTACCACTTTAGACATCTGGTCAACACACAATGGAATAGATATTCAAGCTGAAAAAACATCTGTTGTAAAAGCATCTGCAGATGGAACTGTAACATCTATAAAAAACGACCCACGCTATGGCTTAACAGTTATTATAGAACATGTAAATGGCTATAAAACAGTATATGCAAATCTATTATCAACAGAATTTGTAAAAGAAGGAGAAAAAGTAAAACAAGGCCAAAGCATAGGCACAGTTGGAAACAGCGCAGCTTTTGAAATATCAGATGAACCACATTTACATTTTGAATTATTAAAAGACAATGAACAGCAAGATCCAGAATTGTACCTTTAGGGGACAGGTCCCAATGCTTATTGTATAGGAAAAATCGAAGATTTTTGCTATACAACAAGGTTAAGTTTCCTTGGACTGTGCGGTTTGCAAAGCAAACCTGCACATGTGGCGAAGCCACTTTTCTTATTTTCAAGCTACTATAGGGACAGGTCAATCAATAATATGAAAATTTATATATAAGCGGTCAATTATTTTATTATTGACTGCTTTAATTTTCTTTATTTTTTATCTTAAATGCTTTTATAAAAAAACAATATATTAGATACAATTAAAAAAAACATTGAAAAGTCCATTAACTTAATATATAATTATAACATCAAAAGAGGCAAAAAGGAGTTAACTTATGTCAGATGTAAAATGGACTAATGAACAATTACAAGCCATTGAAGAAACAGGTTCAAACATTTTAGTAGCTGCTGCCGCAGGTAGTGGTAAAACTGCTGTGCTTGTTGAAAGAATTATTCATAAAATTATTGATGAAAAAATTGATATAAATAAAATGCTAGTTGTAACATTTACAAATGCAGCAGCAAGTGAAATGAGAGAAAGAATATTAGAAGCCATTTACAAGAAATTAGAAGAAGATCCTAAAAACATTCACTTACAAAGGCAAATTACTCTTTTAAGTAGAGCAAGTATTTGCACAATTCACTCCTTTTGCTTAGATGTTATTCGTAATAATTTTTATGAAATAGATATGCCAAGCAATTTTAGAATAGCAGACACCGCAGAAATTGCTTTACTAAAGCAAGATACGCTAGATGACTTATTTGAACAGAAATACGAAGAAAATAATAAAGAGTTTATAGAACTTTTAGATACATATGCAAGTTATCGTGGAGACGATGCACTTCAAGAACTGCTTTTAACAATATATGATTTTATTCAAAGCAGTCCATTTCCACAAAAATGGTTACAAGAAAAACTACAAGAGTTTAATATTTCAAATTCTCAAGATTTTGGTACTACAATTTGGGGCAAAATTTTGCTTAAATATGTAAAAGAAGAAATAGAAGAAGCAATTTTATGGCTCCAATGTATGCATAATAATATGTATAAATATATAGAACTTGCTAAATTTACTCAAACAATAGCAGAAGATATTGTAAACTTACAAGATATTTTAGCTACAATAAATTCGTGGGACACAACATATCAAAAATTGCAGAGTATTAGTTTTAAAAAGTGGCCAGTAGATAGAACTGTTACGCTTGATTTAAAAGAAAAAGCAAAAACATTAAGAGATAAAGTTAAAAAGAAGATAAATGAAAAAGTAACAAAAATAGTTTCTAGAGATTCATACTCTGTAAACTGCGACTTTGAAAAAATGTTGCCAATTTTAACAAACCTATGTAATTTAGTATTAGAATTTTCGCAAAAATTTGTAGAACGTAAAAAAGAAAAAAATTGCTTAGATTTTAATGATATAGAGCATTTTGCATTAAAAATTTTAGTAGGAGAAAATGGTGAAATAACAGAAACTGCTAAAAAATATCAAGAAAAATTTTTAGAAATAGCAGTAGATGAATATCAAGATAGTAACTTAGTGCAAGAAGCTATTTTAACAAGCATTTCAAATGGAAATAATATTTTTATGGTTGGAGATGTAAAACAGAGTATTTATAAGTTTAGAGGGGCAAGACCAGAGCTATTTTTAAGCAAGTATGAAAACTATAAACCAAAAGAAGAGAAATCAAATGAAGATGGACTAAAAGTTCAACTATTCCGAAATTTTAGAAGCAGAGAAAATATATTAAATTTTACTAATTTGGTATTTGAATCTATTATGTCAAAAGAACTTGGAGATATTTTGTATAATGAAACAGAATATTTAAATTATGGTGCAAATTACCCTGAACAAGATTTTATACAAAATGAAACATTAAAAGATTTGACTAAAAACGAGCAAGCAAAAGTTAACAATTTCGAAAAGGTAGCAGAAATGCTAATTATAGACTTAAAGGAAGAAGATAGCATAACTGCATTTCAAGATGAAGAAAATGAGCAAGATGAAGAAGAACAAGAAAGAATAGAAGATGAAGTTTTAGAGGCTAGATTTGTAGCAAATAAAATACAAGAACTTTTAAAAAGTGGCTATATGGTTTATGATAAGAAAATAGGCTATAGGCCTATTAGACCAAAAGATATTGTTATTTT
>CANQPV010000050.1 GCA_947625825.1 uncultured Clostridia bacterium
TGCATCTGTTCCATATTTATCTATTACCTCTAATGGATCAATTCCATTACCTAGGCTCTTAGACATTTTTCTTCCTTTGCTATCACGTACAATACCATGTATAAATACGTTTTTAAAAGGTACTTCTCCAGTATGCTCTAGGCTTGAGAATATCATTCTTGCAACCCAGAAGAATATAATATCGTAACCAGTAACTAATGTGCTTGTTGGGAAGAAATATTTAAAATCTTCTGTTTGATTTGGCCAGCCAAGTGTTGAAAATGGCCATAATGCTGAACTAAACCAAGTATCTAAAGTGTCTTCATCTTGATGTAAGTTACTGCAGCCGCATTTTGGACATTTTTCTGGCATGCTTTCAGCTACTATTACTTCATTACATTTATCGCAATAATATGCTGGAATTCTATGACCCCACCAAAGCTGTCTTGAAATACACCAATCTTGAATATTCTCCATCCAGTTATAATAAATTTTATCAAATCTTTCTGGTATGAATTTTACTTTTCCTTGTTTTACTGCTTCTATTGCAGGTTTTGCTAATGGTTCCATTTTTACAAACCATTGCTCTGATATTTTTGGTTCTATTGTATGATGGCATCTATAGCATTTTCCTACATTATGGGTGTAGTCTTCTATTTTAACTAAATAGCCTTCTTCTTGTAATTTTTGAACTATTTTTTCTCTTGCTTCGTATAAGTCCATTCCTTTATATTCTGGGTATAAATTTCCCATTTTAAAGTTTTCATCAAATACTTCTATAATTTCTAGTCCGTGTTTTAAAGCAGCTTGATAGTCGTTTATATCATGTGCAGGTGTTAATTTTACAGCACCTGTACCAAATTCTTTTTCAACAAATTCATCTGCAATAATAGGAATTTCCTTATTCATAATTG
This sequence comes from uncultured Clostridia bacterium, assembly GCA_947625825.1. Classification (GTDB taxonomy): domain Bacteria; phylum Bacillota; class Clostridia; order TANB77; family CAG-508; genus CAG-273. The sequence continues at coordinate 894 of CANQPV010000050.1, forward strand.
GAAGAATTGCAGTTTTTCCAACTAAATCTTTGTATCTTTCATCTTCTGGATGTACTGCAACACCTGTATCTCCAAGCATTGTTTCTGGTCTTGTTGTTGCTACAACTAAAAATCTGCCTGGTTCACCTTTTATAGGGTATTTAATGTGCCATAAATGTGTTGGTTCTTCTTCGTATTCTACTTCTGCATCTGAAATAGAAGTATTACAATATGGACACCAGTTAATCATTCTTTTTCCACGATAAATAAGCCCTTTATTATATAATTTAACAAAGACATATTTTACTGCATTAGATAATCCCTCGTCCATTGTAAATCTTTCACGAGACCAATCGCAAGAACAACCTAATTTTTTTAATTGTTTTAAAATAGTTCCGCCGTATTCATCTTTCCACTGCCAAGCTCTTTTTAAGAATTCTTCTCTACCTAATTTTTCTTTGCTAGTTCCTTCTTCTTTTAATTTCTCTACTATTTTAGCTTCTGTTGCAATGGATGCATGGTCTGTTCCTGGAACCCATAAGGTGTTAAATCCTCTCATTCTTTTATAACGAATTAATATATCTTGCAAAGTATTATCTAAAGCATGCCCCATATGAAGCTTTCCAGTAATGTTTGGTGGTGGAATTACTATTGTATATGGCTCTTTAGTTTTGTCTTCAGATGGCTTAAAATATTCATTTTTCTCCCAATTTTTATAAATTTCCTCTTCAAAACTTTTTGGATCGTATTTTCCTTCTAAATTATGTTCTCTGCACATTTTTATTTTCCTCCCTATGTTTATGGCATCAAAAAACCTCGCCTTGCTTTTAAGGGCGAGGTATATTCGCGGTACCACCTTAATTATTAATTTTGCAATTAATATCTTTATTACTTTTAACGCAAGTTACACGAATATATTTACTAATTTTTCAATATATTAACTCCAAAGCTACCTTCAGTTTTCTATTCTAGCAGAAGCTTTCAGCCAATGACTTCTGTTCTCTTTTCTAGTTAGTTTAAACTTACTCCTCTTCTTCTTAGTTTTTAAATTTATGCTATTTATTTTAGCACTTTAATATGAAAATATCAATATGTTTTTTAAAGTTTCTTTCTTAATCTAAATATTAAAAAAAACTATTAAAAAACCTGCTATTGTGAATATGAAGCCAAATATTTTGAAGCCTAAAGTTGCCTCATTTTGGTCTCCAAAACCAAATAATTTTTTAGTAATAACTCTTGCATCAAAAATGCAACTGACACCTAATAATGCAATTATTAATCCAATAAGTATTAATATTATCTGTAGCATTTTGTTCCTCTTTCTTTAACGCTTTAGTTTTATTTTCATCAGTTATATTAGTGTTCTAGCTAAGTTTCTTTACAAATGACCTGTCCCTAAGTGCTTGAAAATAAGCATTGGGACCTGTCCCTAAAAAACAACTGTGTATTTACATTCAAATGAATCGTTTGGTTTTAATGAAATTATATCTTGTTTTTGTGTAAATACCCCAGATGCTTTAATATTATCTGCTGTAGAATACCATGGCTCTATGCAAATAAATGGTGCATTTGTTTTTGACCATATTGCTAAATATGGAAAACCAGTAAAGTCCATTGTAAGTATAGTTTTATTTGTAGCATAATTTTTTAAGCTAACTTTATTTGATTTTATTCCTTTCATTATTAATGCATCATCATCAAATGTATGTGAATCTATTGTAATATACTTTTTATTAATTATTCTATTTCTTGCATATTCTGTGCCAATTAGTCCATCTACTAAATATAGAAAATGAATTTTTTCTTCTTCATCTTCAAATTCTAAATAATAATGACCTTTTTTTAGTTCTTCAGCATCTATTTTAAATGCAGGGTGACCTCCTATACCAAATGGTAAATTAATTAGTCCAGTATTTACAACTTTATAAATTGTAGTTAACTTGTTTTCTTCAGTTCTATATGTATTATATAATTCAAATTCATAAGGGTATCTTGTTAATGTATATTTATTACTTCTTAATACATAAGAATGGAAGTTATTAAGCTTTGTAATTGGCTCAAAGTCTAAATCTCTTGCAAAGCCATGTTGCATTATTTCATATGTTCTTCCGCCAATTAATGTTCTATTCTTTTTTAGCTTTCCTACAATAGGAAATAATACAGGAGAATGCCTTTTCCAATATACTTTTCCGTTTTCATCTGTACATTTTTCTCCTTGGTGTATTTTTTCTTCGCCGTTTACCTTAAAGCTAATTAATTCTCCGCCTTTTTCTGATGTTAACATTTGAGTATACATAGCAAGTCTCCTTTCTAAGTTTTTTCATATATATAATATTGTTTTTTTATGTAAATGTCAAGTTAATTATCTAATAAATAGCACAATTTGTTTACTATATGATAGTTGTAAGCTCAAGTAGTATTAGTTTTTGCAGTTTTGAGAGGTCCCGTTCTGACGTACTTCTCTAAATTTAACTACTGCAACGGGCATTTGAAAAACAAAAAAACTAATACTATTTGAGCAATTATATATAAAACTAAAGAATGATACTATAAAGAAATACTTTGCTTTAATTTTTTATCTACTAATTCCCTAAGTTCTTTATTTTTTTCTAATTTTAATCCGCTATCTTCTGCCTCTATTTTTAATGCTACACTTTGTACTGATTTTAGCATTGGCATATCTACAAATAAATTTGCAATTTTAAATTCTGGAAGTCCATGCTGCCTTGTTCCAAAAAACTCTCCTGTGCCACGAAGCTCTAGGTCTTTTTCTGCAATTACAAAACCATCATTAGTTTCTTGCATTGTTTTCATTCTTTCTTTTCCTACTTCACCACTATTACTATTATACTTTAATATACAATATGATTGGTATTCTCCTCTTCCTACTCTACCACGAAGTTGGTGAAGCTGTGCTAAACCAAATCTATCTGCATTTTGTACAATCATTATACTAGCATTTGGTACATTAACACCAACCTCTATAACAGTTGTAGAAATTAGTATATCTATTTTTCCATTTTTAAAGTTTTCCATTATTTCATCTTTTTCTTTTTGTTTCATTTTGCCATAAATGCATGCAACTTTATATTCAGGAAAAATTTCATCTTGATAAATTTGTGTCCATTCTTTTACTGCTTTTAGGTCTGCATTTTTATCTTCACTATCCTCTTTTTCTTCTACTAATGGACATACCACATAAGCCTGCCTACCTTCATTAATGTTTTTTCTTACAAATTCATTTACTCTTTGCTCCATCCTTTTAGTTACTGCATATGTTTCTATTTTTTTACGGTTTGGAGGAAGCTCATCTATAATGGAAATGTCTAAGTCTCCATATAATATTAGTGCAAGCGTTCTTGGTATTGGTGTTGCCGTCATAACTAATACATCTGGATTTAAGCCTTTTGCTATAATTGTTTCTCTTTGTTTTACTCCAAAACGGTGCTGCTCATCTGTTACTACTAAGCCAAGTTTATTAAAAAGTACATTTTCTGTAAGAAGTGCATGTGTGCCAATTAATATATCTATTTCTCCATTTGCTAAATCTTCTAAAATTTCTTTTCTTTTTTTAGGTTTAGTAGAGCCTAATAGTAATTCTATATTTATTTTAAAAGGCTCTAAAATTTTTTTAAATTCTTCAAAATGCTGAACAGCTAGTATTGCTGTTGGCGCCATAATAGCTACTTGGTATCCAGATTTTACTGCTTTATACGCAGAAATCATTGCTACTACAGTTTTACCAGAGCCAACATCTCCTTGAAGTAACCTATTCATTTGTTTATTTTTTTCCATGTCATTATCTATTTCTTCTAAAACTTTAAGCTGAGCTTTTGTTAATTTAAATGGTAAGCTATTAATTACATCTGACATTTTTACATTTTTATCAAAGCTAATTCCTGTATGTTCTTCATTTTTACCTTTTAGCTCAAGTAATGTAAGTTGCATTGTAAGTAATTCTTCAAATACAAGCCTTTTTCTAGCTTCTAACCTTTTATCTTTGCTAGTTGGAAAATGTATTTCATTAAGACTATTTTCTATTCCATTTAAGTTATATTCTTTAAGTAAATACTCTGGAAGTGTTTCTTTAATGTCTCCTTTTATTGAAGCTAAAGCATTTTCTACAGCTACTCTAATTGCTGATTGAGATAGTCCATAAGTTGTGGGGTATATTGGCATAATTTTTCCAGTATTTTTTTCTTTTCCTATTTCATCAAAAACAGGATTATGCATTTCAAAATGATTTACTTCTTTTGTTAATTTTCCAAAAAATCTATAAGTTTCTCCTCTTTTAATTCGCAGTTTTATATATGTTTGATTGAACCATGTAAGCATACATCTGCCTGTATTATCTTCTACAATAGTTTTTAGTATAACCATATTTTTTCTAATACGATTTATACTTACTTCTGAAACAACTCTTGCTTCAATAGTTGCTTCTTCTCCTACTTGTATAGAAGCAATTGGCTTTATGTTGCTTCTATCTTCATATTCTCTTGGAAAATATGTTAATAAATCTCCAAGTGTATATATATTTAAATTGTTTAAATATGTAACTTTTGTAGGTCCTACTGTTTTTACATATTGCACATTTTGATTTAAATCAACCATAAATTTTTCCTTCTTTTGCTTTTTACTTTTGTTTGTAATATTTTACCAAAGTTAGAATAAAAATGCAAATAGATTTTCTGCTTAAATAACTTGTTATTTTGTATAAAATATTGTATAATAAAGTTTGTATACATGGGGATGTATTTGGTTTCGACAGTAACCCAGAAATATTAATAGCGAGTAGTGGATTCTCACTTGGCCACTTTAATAATGTGAGAAAATAAATATAAACGCTGATAATAGAGAATTAGCATACGCTGCCTAAGTGCAGTGTCGTCTTATTTTAAATTGCCCACGGTTTTTAATAAGGCGTAAAGTTAGTGGGAAACGAAGTTATTTTGAGCTATCGAAATAATGGGTATTTTTAATAGCTACTTTTAGTATAAGCTTGTTTGTTAGGTTATATTAAGAGGAATTTTGAAAACAAACTGCACTCGGAGAAGTTAATGTGGAAAGGTTATTGGACAGGAGTTCGACTCTCCTCATCTCCACCAAAAATAGGGGTTTTTGACCTCTTTTTTTATTTTTGTAAACTTGTGCGTGATTTTGCAAATCCTTGATATGTCTGGTTTATACGTTTTATTCCTTTTTGTAAATTTTTATGGTTTTATGTAACTTTGTGTGTTTTTGTCACCAACTTGTCACCAAAATTGAATTCGGTGACAAGTTTTTTTAGCTGTTTTTTTGAAAGTCTTGTAACTGTAAGATTACAAGAAATGTGCCTGTGACAAGTTTTTATAGAATCGTTGAGGCTGTAAGGTTATCTTTCTTCTTTTGAATTGCTTTTCTTAGATAGATTTTTATTTTGGATCTGCATAACTTCTATTATTTGATAAAAATAATTGATTATTAAAATGCTTTTTTGATATTTCTTTCTGTTCCTTTAGTTCGTCTAAAATAATATCTTGTATTGGTACATCTCTAACTCCTGCAGATGTTTTTGTTGTATCTTTTAGTATAATTCTTTCATTTTCATCTCTTGCTATTGTTTTGTTAATGTGTATAAGTCTTTTATCTAAGTCTATATCTTTATATTGCAAAGCTAACACCTCTCCTATTCTAAGTCCTGCATAAAGTTGTATTAAAAAAGCATTTTTATATGGCTCTTCTTCTATAGTTTTACTTTTCAAATAATCTGTAAGTGTTTCTTGTTCTTCAAGTTCTAAAGCTCGTAAAATTTTATCAGGTTTTGCACTTTTAGGTCTGTATGTATCTGCCATTGGGTTTATTTTTATATAACCCTTATTATGAGCATAACTAAATGCTTTGGAAAATTGTTCTGTAAATTTTTCCATATAATGATTACTATAATTAGTTAGTGAATTGAAGTAGTCTTGTATTTCTTCAGATGTTATTTCAGAAATATCTTTTTTACCTATTCCAGCTTTTTCAATTCTATCTATTATTTTTAATGTTTTTCCATATTGATGAGCTCCTACATGATTTGTTTTTAGTTTTCTTTCAACTATAAATTTCATTAACTCACATAAGGGAATTCCATTGTTTTCTATAAATATTTTGTCTCCTTTTTTATACTCTAGCTCTTTTAAAAAATCTTCTGCTTCTTCTTTTGTATTAAAACTTCTTCTTGTCCTCTTTTTTCTCCAGTTTCATTATTTTTTATGCTATATGATACAATATATTTATTCTTATTTTTGTCATAATATATACCAGAATTACTTTTTGATTTCATACTATATCACGCCCCTTTACACTCTTTTTTGTGTTTTCCACATAATGTATGATATTAAGCATATTTTCCAGCATCTGCCTATATTTATTGAAGGAAAATCATCTCTTTTAAATATTGCATAAGCCATATTTTCACCTATTTTTAAATCTCTTGCAACGTCTTGTACTGATATATTTATAAATGGGTTCTTTAGTCTTTTTATACTTTCTAATAATATTTTTTCTTGTGAATTTTCTATGTTATTTAGTTTTTCTTTTGTATCAATTAGTTTTGTATTAATCATTGCTGCAGTTTGTATTTCTTCTTCATTATTCATTTTTTATTCATCTCCTATTTTATTTAGTGTTTAGGAGGCAAGGCCTCCTAATGACACTTTTGTATTTTTTATTTTTATAATACTTGAAAACAAAAAATTGTGTTGGTGCGTGACACGCACCAAATTTTAATCATTTTTTTAATTTTTTTAGTAAAAATAGTGACACAGAGTGAAAATTCAT
>CANQPV010000051.1 GCA_947625825.1 uncultured Clostridia bacterium
TTTAAATTGGTATTTTTTGTTATAATTCATATCTTTAGAATCTTTTGCCACCTATTAAAAGTTTTTCATATTTTTAGATTATATTTAAAAGTATCTTTAATATTATGTAGCCATTTTAAGTTTTCCTTGATTTCTAAATATAAATTTTTTTGTAATTCTTGTGTATATTACTAAATATGAAATAGATATTAAAAATCCTCCTAATACATCACTTGTATAATGTACACCTAAATATATTCTACTTATTCCTATAGAAAATGTTAGTAAACTTAAAAGTATAATTAATATATACTTTATTTTTTTGTTTTTTACATATTTATATATTAAATATATTATGAAACCATAAAATGCCATACTTACCATTGAATGACCTGATGGAAAACTATAACCACTTTCATTTATAAGTCTAAATTCTGTTGGTCTAGGCCTTTGCAATATGTTTTTTAATAGTAAATTTAGTGCTGTAGCAATAATTAAGTTTAAACATATGGATAATCCTATTTTTTTGTCTTTAATAGTTATCAATGATATTATAGCTATTAAACTTAGGCATATTGCTCCACCAAAATTGGTAATAACTTTTGCTATTGGTGTTACAAAATCTGAAATTAAAATATTTGAAATGATTTTATAACCTACAATGTCTATTATCATAATTTCTTTATTCCAGACATTTTCAGCTATTGCTAAAAATGCTATTATAGTTATAAATAATATTATCCACTTTAAATTTTTAGTTAACCATCCTTGAATTTTAAGTTTCATTTTTCCCTTTCTATAGCTTTATGGGCATTTATCACAAAAATTATCTAAACTTATAACATATGTCACAAAAGCGACAAAGTGTCGCTTTAACAAACGTCCCTAAAGCGACAAAACTCTCAATTTAATAAACATAATATATTTCAGTTGCATTTAACTTATTTATATATTCACAATTTTTGAAATTTTTAGATTTCTTTACTACATTAAGTATCTCTTCTTTTTGAGGTTCATTTATAAAAATAAGTATTCCATTTGATGTATTTATATTATTTAATATCTTTTGAATATTTTCATTTGTATATTCAATATCTTTTGTAATATATGAGTCTTTAATCATTGAAAATATCATAATGTTGTCAAGAAAATTGCTAGTTTGTTTGTTATATAAATATATTGTTGGAACATTCAGATCATTTTTTACTTTTTCTATTGTTTGCTTCTCATCATAGTATAATAATTCTGGTTTCATTTTAAAAATAACTGGCACAATTAATATTGCACAAATTAAAATAACACACAATATATTACTTGTTTTTTCAGTAGTAATAGTATTTATTAATTTATATAATAAATACATTAAAAATGCAAATATTAGTCCACACACTGGTACAATATATCTTAAAACATTCCAAGGTGAAGCTATTGAAGTAATTATAAAAAACAAAATAGATGGTATATATATTAATCTTAAAATTTCTTTATTTTCTTTATTAATTTTAACAGTACTTTTTATTACTTTTATATAAATTAAAATTCCTATAATAATTATTATAATAATAAATAGTAAATTATTAAAACCATAATAACTTAAATTATATAACTGTATAAAAACATTTAATAAGCTCTTATAAATATTTTCAAAATTGCTTATTACGCCTTGTCCCCTGTATCCAAAAAACATATGTTGTATTGAATATGGAAATATAATTAATGATAATATTCCAGATGCTAACATTGTTAAAGTATAGTATATTAACATTTTTATATTTTTTTCTTTAATATATTTTATGAAGAATATTAAATAAATAATAGCTATATAAAATATATAATAATAGTGAGTAAGTACACCTGCAAGCACGCATAGTCCTATTGGTAATAATAATTTGATATTAGGGTTTTGAGCTTGTAATAATTTAATATGTAAAAATACAGTTATTAATATTTCAAGTGTTAAAAGTGAATACATTCTAATATAAATTACATTACTTATAGAAGCAATAGTTATAGATGATACAAAAGAAAGTATTAGAGCCTTTTCTTTTTCTCTATTTTCACCTTTAAATAATTGTTTTAATACTAAATACATAAAAATTGTTACAAAACAATATATTACAATATTTACTATTATTCCCGTCCATTTTGAAAAATGGTCTATGCTAAAGCCCATAGCAAATCTTAATATTAAATAATAAAGTGGTGGGTGCACATCATTTTTTTGATTTTCATAAACTTGTTTATAACTTAATATTTCATCTTCATTAACTGATAGGTAATCTTCATAATATTTATTAGTATGCCAAGTGTTATAAAAGTCTTCATTATTTTCTATTTCTGTTTTATCATAGCTTGCTAAGCCAAAAGAATATGCTTCATCTATATGTATATATTGTTTGTTAATTCCGTGCAAATACATATATTATTGTTTGAATTATTAGAACGGCTATTATTGCAAGTACTTCTTTTTTTCTATTATTCATTTAATACTATCTCCTCTGCTTTTGTTGCTTTAGGAAGGTTTGTTAAAGCAACAATTTACTCAAGTTCAAAAGCTCCTGTATATAATTGATAGTAAACTCCTTTTTGAGCAATTAAATCTTCGTGATTTCCTCTTTCTATTATTTTTCCATGGTCTAAAACTATAATTGCTTTTGAATTTCTAACTGTTGAAAGTCTGTGTGCTATTACAAATACTGTTCTTCCATTCATTAATTTGTCCATACCATCTTGAACTATTTTTTCTGTTCTTGTATCTATGCTTGATGTTGCTTCATCTAGTATCATAACTGGTGGGTCTGCTAATGCAGCTCTTGCTATTGAAAGTAGCTGTCTTTGTCCTTGAGATAAATTTGCACCATTTCCAGTTAAATATGTGTCATAGCCATTTGGAAGCCTCATAATAAAGTCATGTGCATTTGCAAGTTTTGCAGCATTTATAACCTCTTCATCTGTTGCTTTATCATTTCCATATTTTATATTATCTTTAATTGTACCTGTAAATAAGTTTGTATCTTGTAAAACCATTCCTAATGATAAACGTAAATCATCTTTTTTTATTTTATTTATATTAATTCCATCATATCTTATTTTACCATCTTCAATATCATAAAAACGGTTTAAAAGATTTGTAATTGTTGTTTTTCCTGCTCCTGTAGCTCCAACAAAAGCAATCTTTTGGCCAGGCTTTGCATATAAACTAATATCTTGTAATACTAGTTTATTTGGTACATAGCCAAAATCTACATCATGAAGTTCAATATGCCCTTTTAATTCTACATATTCCAATCTTCCATCATGGTGAGGGTGTTTCCATGCCCATAAACCTGTTTTTTCTTTTGTTTCTATTAAAACTCCATTTTCATCATATTTTGCATTTACTAATGTTACATAGCCATCATCTTTTTCTGGTTCTTCATCCATAAGAGCAAATATTCTTTTTGCTCCAGCTAGTGCCATTGCTATTGAGTTTAATTGTTGAGATATTTGGCTAATTGGTCTTATAAATGTTTTACTAAGTTGTAAGAATGATACTATTAAACCAACTGTTATTCCACCTATGCCATTTATGGCTAAAATTCCACCTACAATAGCTAAAATTATATATTGCATATTTCCTAATGCACCTAGAGTTGGCATTAAAATATTAGCAAATTTATTCGCATTGTATGCATGTTTGCATAGTTCATCATTTATTTTGTCAAATTCTTTTTCTGCAATTTCTTCATGACAAAATACTTTTATTACCTTTTGCCCATTAATCATTTCTTCTATATAGCCATTTACTTTTCCTATAAATTCTTGTTGTTTTACGAAGTTTTTAGCACTTCTAGAAGCTATATATTTTGTAACCATAAGCATAAATAATAATGAAGCTATTACTACTAAAGTTAAATATATATTTGTTACAACCATACCAACAAAAACAGCTATAATAGTTATTGCAGACGCAAATACTTGTGGAATAGATTGTGAAATCATTTGGCTTAATGTATCTGTATCGTTGGTGTAATGACTCATAATGTCTCCATCTGTATTTGTATCAAAATATTTTATAGGAAGTTTTTGCATTTTTTCAAACATTTCATCACGAATTATTTTTAATATTCCTTCTGAAATTCTAACCATTAGCCTGCTGTATAACAATCCTGCTATAATTCCAACCAAATAAATAATAATCATTACACCTATTGCTTGCATTAAACCTGTGAATACTGGATTTTCTACTCCTATTAATGGTGTAATATAGTCATCTATTAATACTTGTAAAAATAATGAACCAATTACTCCTGAAACAGTAGTTAAAATTATACATATAAATACTACTATAAATGTTACTTTATAGTTTGCTGTAATATATTTAAATAATCTTTTTATAGCTTGTATATCAAACTTAGGTCTTTTATTTTTCATTTGCTCTTTTGCACCTTGACCATTATTTTTTATTTCTGCTTCATTATGGGGTTTATTCTTCATTGCTATTTCCCCCTTTCACTTGTGATGTATAAACTTCATTATAAATTTTATTTGTTTTCATAAGTTCTTCATGTGTTCCTACACCATTTATTTCGCCATTTTCCATTACAATTATTTTATCTGCATCTTGTACAGATGAAATTCTTTGTGCAATAATTAATTTTGTTATATTAGGTAATTCTTCTTTAAAGGCTTTACGTATTAAACTATCTGTTTTAGTATCTACAGCACTTGTAGAATCATCTAATATTAATATTTTAGGATTTTTAAGAAGTGCCCTAGCTATACAAAGTCTTTGCTTTTGTCCGCCAGATACATTAGTTCCGCCTTCTTCAATATATGTATCATATTTATCTTCAAATTGATTAATAAATTCATCTGCTTGAGCCTGTTTACAAGCTTTTATTATTTCTTCATCTGTTGCATTTTCATTTCCCCAACGCAAATTTTCTTTTATAGTTCCAGAAAATAATACATTTTTTTGTAAAACCATTGCAACTTGATTTCTTAATACTTTTAAGTCATAATCTTTAACATTTATTCCGCCAACTTTTAAATTTCCTGTTGTAACATCATAAAGCCTTGGTATTAGCTGAACTAATGTTGACTTTGAGCTACCTGTGCCTCCTATTATTCCTACTGTTTCACCTGATTTTATGTCTAAATTAATGTTTTTTAAACATAATTTGTTTTCATCATTTACATAGCTAAAGCTTACGTTTTCAAACTGTATAGAGCCATTAGGCACTTCTTCTATAGGATTTTCTTTGTTTTTCAAATCACTCTCTTCATTTAATATTTCTGTTATTCTTTCAGCAGATGCTCTTGATATCATAATCATAACTAAAACCATAGATAACATCATAAGAGATGTTAATATTTGCATAGCATAAGATATTAAACTTGTAAGTTCACCTGTTGTTAAAGATAATCCAATTATTGCTTTTCCTCCAAACCATGAAAGAAGTATAATAACTAAATTTATAGAAAATTGCATTAAAGGATTGTTTAATGCTACTATTTTTTCTGCTTTTGAAAAATCTCTATAAATTTCATTTGATATATTTTTAAATTTGTTTATTTCTTTATCTTCTGTTACATAAGATTTTACTACTCTTATTCCTTTTACATTTTCTTCTACAACTGCATTTAATTTATCATAGGTTTTAAATACTTTTTCAAATATTGGATGTGCTTTTGTTGCAATAAAATATAAACCTATTCCTAAAATTGGTATTGCTGCTAAAAATATTAGTGCAAGTTTTGCATTAATAGTAAATGCCATAATTAGTGAAAATACAAGCAATAATGGTGATCTTACTGCTACACGAATTATCATTTGAAATGCCATTTGTACATTTGTAATATCAGTTGTATGTCTTGTAATTATACTTGCTGTTGAAAATTTATCTATATTTGAAAAAGAAAATTTTTGCACATTATAAAACATATCTTTTCTTAAATTTCTTGCAAAGCCATTTGAAGCCTTTGCTGCGGTTCTACCTGCTAATACACCAAAAACTAAAGATGCTATTGCACATAAAATTAGAACTGCTCCTACTTTATATATAACTCCTACATCATTTTGATTAATTCCATTATCTATTAAAATTGACATCAAAAATGGAATTAAAACATCTAAAATAGCTTCTATTGATACTAAAATAGGTGTCAATATTGCAACTTTTTTATTATCTCTAATTGATTTTGCTAATGTTTTTATCATTGTTTATCTCCTTCTTGTATTATTTTTTTACTAGTTAATTGCTTTAATAGTACTATTTTTTGCAGTTTTAAAAGGTCCCGTTCTGAACCTTCATCTTTGAACTTTCTGCTGCAACGGGCATTTGAAAAACAAAAAAACTAGTACTATTAAATCTTTAATGTAATTATAACTATTATATAGTAACATATTTTAAATTATATTTTATATTTTGTATAAAAGTTCATTATATTTATTATAAACTTATAATTTTTTCCCAAGTCATATTTTCTTTTCCAAAATGTCCATAATTTGTTGTTTGTCTATAAATTGGCTTTTTTAAATCTAAATAATTAATTATTCCTTTTGGTGATAGGTCAAATTTATTTTTAACTAATTTTACAATTTCTTCTTCTGGCATTTTAGAAGTTCCAAATGTATCTATACAAATAGATAAAGGTTCTTCCATTCCAATTGCATAAGATATTTGAATTTCACATTTTTTAGCTAGTCCATTTGCTACAATATTTTTTGCAATATGGCGAAGCATATATGCCGCAGATCTATCTACTTTGCTAGCATCTTTTCCAGAAAATGCTCCTCCACCATTTCTGCCATATCCTCCATAAGTATCTACAATAATTTTTCTACCAGTTAAGCCAGTATCTCCAAGTGGTCCTCCTATTACAAATCTTCCTGTTGGATTTACATATATTTTTGTGTTTTCATCTAAATATTTTGCTGGAACAACTGCTTTAATAACTTTTTGTATAATATCGTTTTTCATTTGTTCCATATTTGCTGTTTCTAAATGTTGATTAGATATTAAAATTGCTTCTATTCTTTTTGGTTTATCATTTTCATATTCTACTGTAACTTGTGTTTTTCCATCTGGTCTTAAATATGGAATTTCTTTTGTTTTTCTAACTTCTGTTAATTTTTTGGCTAATTTATGAGCCATATCTATTGCAAATGGCATATAATTTTCTGTTTCATCACATGCATAACCAAATATAATGCCCTGATCTCCAGCGCCACCAATATCAACGCCCATAGCAATATCTGGGCTTTGTGTTGTTATATTTATATCTACATTACAAGTTCTATAGTCTATATCTGTTTTTTCATTATCATAGCCTACTTCTTTTAGTACATTTCTTGCAATTTCTTCTACATTTATTTTTGCTTTTGTTGTTATTTGCCCAGCAATTGTAATTTTATTTTTAGAAGCAAATGTTTCTACTGCTACTCTTGAATTTTCATCTTGTTTTAAGCATTCATCTAAAATGCTATCTGATATATAATCACATAGTTTATCTGGATGCCCTTCTGTTACACTTTCTGATGTAAAAAGATAGTTTTTCATATATAAACCTTCCCTT
>CANQPV010000052.1 GCA_947625825.1 uncultured Clostridia bacterium
AATTTTCCTTTCAATAATTATTCCTATTAATACAGTAGGAATTATACTATGTATTTCCTACTATGTCAATAGGATTTACAAAATATTTAATTTTATTCAAAAAATAAAAGCAAAAATGTAATGAATTAAATATCATTATATTTTTGCTTTATATTTTATATTAAAACTAATATTTAGCTAAGTCTTCTAATGTAACACTATCAACATAATTGTTTATTGCATCATCTAAGCCTTTCCAAAATATACGTGTTTTACAATTTTCTTTTCTTGTACATTCTTCTTCATTTGATAAGCAGTAAATTGGTGCTAAGTTTCCTTCTGTTGCTCTTAAAATATCTCCAACGGTATATTCACTTGGTTTTTTAGCTAATTTGTAGCCACCTGTATTTCCCCTTGCTGTTTCTAAATAACCTGCTTTATTTAACATTGAAATAATTTGCTCCAAATATTTCATAGATACTTCTTGCCTGATTGAAATATCTTTTAAAGATATAAAATTACCATTATTGTTTAGGCATAAATCTAGCATTATTCTTAATGCATATCTACCTTTTGTTGATATTTTCATAATTATTTCCTCCATACTAATTGTTTAGTATATAAATTATAATCTTATTCTTTTTAGTCTTAAAGCATTTAAAATTACTGTAATGCTACTTAGTACCATAGCTGCACTTGCTATCATTGGATTTATAACCATTCCAAATGGTTTTAGTAGGCCCATAGCAACTGGTATCATTAAACTGTTATAGAAAAATGCCCAGAATAAATTTGCTTTAATATTTTCAATTGTCTTTTGGCTAATATAAATTAATTTTAAAATACTGCCTAAATCGTTTTTTGTTAATATAACATCAGCAGAATCCATTGCAATATCTGTAGCGCCATGAATACTTACACCTATATTACTGCTAGCTAAAGCTGGACTATCATTTATGCCGTCTCCGCACATCATAACATATTTCCCTTCTTGTTTTAATTGTTTAATGTGCTTTTCTTTTTCACTTGGAAGTACATTTGAAATTACCTTTGTAATTCCTACTTCTTTTGCTATTTTTTCAGCTGTTTTGGCGTTATCTCCTGTAAGCATAATTGTTTCTATACCGCAATAGATTTAAACTACTAATTATATCTTTTGTATGCTCTCTAATTACATCATTTACACCAATTAGAGCAATTATTTCTTTATTTTTTACTACATACACAATACTATTTCCATTTTCAGTTAAAAGTATTTCGTCTTTTGTATGTGTATTTTTTATTTCATATTTTGAAAGTATTTTTGCATTTCCTACAATTATTTCTTCTTTTTCTATATTTCCAACAATTCCTAAGCCTGATACATCTTCAAAGTTTTCTACACTTAATGTATTTATTTTATTTTCTTTTAAATAATCAGTAAATGCTTTTCCTATAGGATGTGTAGATTTAGCTTCCAAACTCCCTACAATTTGCATTAATTCTTCTGTTTTTAATTTACTATAGTTCGTAATTTTAGAAACTTTTAATGTTCCATAAGTTAATGTTCCTGTTTTATCAAATACTATAGTATTTACTTTTTGAGCATTTTCTAATACTTCACTTTTCTTTACTAAAATTCCATTTTGAGCGCATAGGCCTTCACTTACTACAATTGCAAGAGGAGTTGCTAAACCTAAGCTACATGGACATGCTACTACTAAAATTGTAACAAAAGTAGTAAGAGCCGTGCTAAATTCATAACCTAAAACTAAATATGCTATAAATGTAATTATTGCAATTAAAATTACAGCTGGTACAAAATAGCCACTTACTTTGTCTGCCACTTTTGCAATAGGAGCTTTCGTATTAGTTGCTTCTACAACTAATCTTACAATTTCTGATATGGTTGATTCTTTTCCTATTCTTTCTGCTCTGTATTCTATATAGCCATCATAATTTATAGAACCCGCTATTACTTTTTCGCCAATAGTTTTGTTTGCTGGCTTGCTTTCACCAGTAATAAAGCTTTCATCTAAATGAGCTTTTCCTAGTACAATTTCCCCATCAACTGCAATTTTATCTCCAGGCTTACTTACTACAATGTCACCTTTTTGTATTTCATCAAGTGTAACTCTTTTTTCTTTTCCATCAATCTTAACAGTTGCGTGGTTTGGTGTAATTTTTACTAAATTTTGAATTGCCTCTTTTGTTTTATCTTTACTAATTCCGTCAATATATCTTCCAAGCTTAATAAAGAAAATAACAATTGCTGCTGATTCAAAATATAAGTTTTCTATATAATGAGTTTGTCCATTAAAAATCATATACATGCTATATAGGCTATATGCCATACTGCTAATAACACCAATTCCAACTAATGTATCCATATTAGGAGATTTATGTATTAAATTTTTTATACCATTTTTTAAAATATCAAATCCATAAATTAAAAATGGAATAGTTAAAATAAGTAGTGTTGTTGTATAAACTTTAGGGTTTTCATGCATGTCTAGAATTTTTGCAGTTGGAAGTCCTATCATGTGACCCATAGAAACGTAAAGTAAAATAACAGCTAAAATAGAAAAGATTATAAAAAGCACTTTTCTGTTTTTGCGTTTCTTTTCTAATGCCTCTTCTTTATATAGACCTAAACTTTTAAATCCCGCTTCTTTAACGAATTGTTCTATTTTTTCCTTGTTTAAAATTTGCTCATCATATTCTACTAACGCATTTGCCATTACTAAATTAACAGAAGCACTACTAATTCCATTTTGCTTGTTTAAGTATTTTTCTAATCCATTAGAACATGCACTACATGTCATTCCATCAATAGATAAAATAATTTTCTTCATTGTTATTGTTCCTCAGCTTTACTTACATTAATTATATACATTCTTTGTTTTAAACTTAAAGTGCTATTTTAAGTGGTATATTTTATAAATTATTCTACTACATCATAGCCTAAATCTTCTATTTTTTCTTTTATAACAGCTTCATCTACATTATTTGCTTTTACTGTAACAGTACAATTTACATGGTCTGCTACTACTTCTTCTACTCCTTCTATTGTTTTTACTGCATTTTGAACTCTATTTTCGCATCCTCCGCATGACATACCTTCTACTTTTAATATTATTTCTTTCATAATTTATCATCCTTTCTTTTAAAATTATATTTTTATGTTAGTTGTTTTAATGTACAAATAAACTTTTTTAACTATTCTTTTGGCTCTACTATGCTTTCATATTTTTTACTAAAATCTGGTGCATGTTTTTTTAAGTTAATTGGCTTTAGTTCTCTATTTGTAAAACAATGTTTAGTTTCACCTGTAAGAACTATGTTTCCTGTTTTTTTATCTTTTACTTCATAGCCAACTGTCATTCTTACACCTGTATATTCTTTCATAAAAGTATGAATTAAAATAGTATCTCCAAAAGTAACATGATATTTGTATGTTATATTTACTCCTAGTACAGGAATTGTAATTCCTCTTTCTTCAAAAAGCTCAAATGGCATCCCTAATTCGTTTAGCCATTCACATCTTGCTTCTTCTAAAAACCTAATATAATTTGAGTGATGTACCACTCCCATTCTGTCTGTTTCATAATAATTAATTTTTCTTTCATAAGTAATTCCCATTATTTTTTCCCTCCATAACTATTACCTTGCCTATTATATACCTATTTTACATTATTTGTAAATAGATATGGTTATTAATCTTTCTTTTTAATTTTTGCCATGAAAAAGCCTTCATATA
The DNA here is from genome assembly GCA_947625825.1 of uncultured Clostridia bacterium. Taxonomy (GTDB): domain Bacteria; phylum Bacillota; class Clostridia; order TANB77; family CAG-508; genus CAG-273. The sequence goes on from CANQPV010000052.1 coordinate 3,719, forward strand.
AGTTGGTTGGACAAATACTAATTGTTCCTTCAATAGAAGTTTGCAAAAATGGAGCTCCTGAAAATAAATTTTTATCAATTGGTACAATATCTATAGCATTTGTTTTTAATAGTTTTTGCACGTTTTTTTCATTTTCATCTTCTAAAATTGAACAAGTAGAATAAAGCATTTCTTGGCCTGGTTTTAGTATATTAACTGCTTTTTTTAGTAATTCATATTGGGTTTTAATAGATCTTTGTACTAATTCTTTTGTAAATACTTTTTCTAGGTTTTCATCTTCTAAATATATTGTTCCACTTCCACTACAAGGAGCATCTAATAAAATTTTGTCAAAAGAAAAATAATTGCTTAAATTTCTAGAATCTTCTACTAAAACATTTACTGATGTTGCTCCCTGCTTTTCTATGTTATATTTTAGCCTTTCTGCCCTTATTTTGTTTTTTTCACAAGCAGTAATAAATGCTTCATTATTAGTTATTGCAGCAATTTGAGTAGTTTTTCCACCAGGTGCTGATGCCATATCTAATATGTTTTCCTTTGCTTTTGGCTCAATAGCTATTACCGGCATCATAGAAGATAAACTTTGAAGATATATTTTTCCATTTTTATAAATTTCTAAATTCTGCACCTTTTGCTCATTAACATTTTGTAATATAAGAGCATTTTCATTCCAAGATACTTCTTCAAAAGTTATGCCTTCTTTATTTAAAATTTGTTCTATACTGTTTCTATTTGTTTTTAATGTATTTACTCTTAATGTTACAGTTCTTTTTTGGCAATAACCTTCTATAATTTTATGAGTTAGTTCATTTCCATATTGATTTTCTAACATTTCATATAAAAATTGTGGTATCATTTTATTTTGTATGGCATATGAAATACACCATATGCTCCTTTCTTCATATTTATTTTTATAAGTTAAATTTTTTTAGCTTTTAGCAACCTTTTTAGTAAACTCTGACCTGTCCCTAATAGCTTAGAAACGAGCAATTGGACCTGTCCCTAACACCACAAGTACTAAAACACCTACATCTGCAAATACTGCTTGCCACATGTTTGAAATTCCAAGTGCTGTTAAAATTAATATTGCTATTTTTACAACAATCGAGAAAGCTATATTTCTTTTTACAATTCTCATTGTTTTTTTAGAAATTTTAATTGCTGTTTCTATTTTAGATAAATCATCTGTCATAATAACAATGTCTGCCGCTTCTATTGCTGCATCTGAGCCTAGTGCTCCCATTGCAATTCCAACATCTGAAACTGCTAATGCTGGGCTATCATTAATTCCATCTCCTACAAATGCAAGAGTTTTATTCGTGCTTCTATTCTTGTTTTTATTTTTGTTTTTGCTTTTTAATAATTCTTCTACTTTTTTTACTTTTTCATCTGGAAGTAACTCGCTATATACTTCATCTATTTCTAATTTTTTTGCTACATCTTCTGCTATTTCTTTTTTATCTCCTGTTAGCATAACTGTTTTAGCTATGTAATGCTGTTTTAAGCTATTAAGTGCTGCTTTTGTATTTTCTTTTATTTTATCTGAAATTAAAATTGTTCCTGCAAATTCTTTGTTTATTGCTACATACAAAATAGTTCCTACTTCTTTGCTTTTTACATAGTTTATATTTTTTTGTAGCATTAATTTTTCATTACCTACTAAAACATTTTTTTCTTGTATAGTTGCTTCTATTCCAAGTCCAGCAAGTTCTTGTATATTAGAAATTATACTATTATTTATTTCTTTTGCATAGGCCTTTTTTATAGAATTAGCTATTGGGTGATTTGAGTAACTTTCAGCATGTGCCACAAGTTTTAATAATTCTTCTTTTGAAATATTAAATGCATTTATACTTTGAACTTCAAACACACCTTGTGTTAATGTTCCTGTTTTATCAAATACTATTGTGTTTGTTTTAGATAATGCTTCTAAATAATTTCCGCCTTTTATTAATACACCTGCTTTAGCAGAGCGTCCTATTCCAGCAAAAAAGCCAAGTGGAATTGATATAACTAAAGCACATGGACAAGATACTACTAAAAACGATAATGCTCTATATAGCCACTGTGTAAAGTTTCCAAAAATTATAGTTGGAATTATTGCAAGTATAACTGCTGTTAAAACAACTACTGGTGTATAAATTTTTGCGAATTTAGTAATAAAGTTTTCTGTTTTTGCTTTTTTATCACTTGCATTTTGTACTAATTCTAGCATTTTGCTAACTGTAGATTCTTTAAACTTTTTTGTTACCTTTACTTCTAATAGACCATTTTGATTAATGCATCCACTTAATACTTCATCTTGCACTTTTACACTTCTTGGAACAGATTCTCCTGTTAAAGCTGAAGTATCTATCATAGATTTTCCATTTATTATAATTCCATCTAAAGGAATTCTTTCCCCTGGCTTTACAATAATAGTTTCTTCTATATTTACTTCTTCTGGATTTACTTTTATAATTTCATTATTTCTTTTTACATTTGCATAATCTGGTCTAATATTAAGTAGGCTTTTTATTGATGCTTTTGACTTATCTACTGCATAGTCTTGTAATAATTCTCCTATTTGATAAAATAGCATAACTGCTACTGCTTCTGGAAATTCTCCTATGGCAAATGCGCCAATTGTTGCTATGCTCATTAAAAAGTTTTCATCAAAAATTTCTCCTTTAAAAATGTTTTTAATTGCTTTTATTACTATTTCTAATCCGTACTATTATATAACTTGCAATGTATAAAAAAGTGTTAATATATGATGGATTAAAAGAAATAGTTAGTGAAATTATAAATAAAATAAGTGCAATTACTATTTTTGTTATATCTTTTTTCATGATTTCGTTTCTCCTTTATGGTTTAAGCTACTTTTTTAGCTATTTTTGTGTTCAATATGTTCTATACCTAATTCAAATAAGTCTTTAACATGATCGTCATCTAACATATAGTAGACTTCTTTTCCTACTTTTCTGCATTTTACAATGTCCATTCTTCTTAAGGTGCCTAATTGATGAGATATAGAAGACTTACTCATTCCTAATACATTTGCTATATCGCATACGCACATTTCATTTTGATCAAGTGCATATAAAATTTTTGCTCTTGTTGTATCTCCTAGTATTTTAAAGAACTCTGCCAATTTGTTAAACAAATTGTAATCTGGCATTTTGCTAATTGTATCTTTTACAACTTCTTCATGTATAATATTACAATCACATATAAACTCGTTTTTTGACATAAGTTTTATCTCCTTTTAATATTTTATGATGTGTATTAATTGAATGTGTATTCAACTTTAAGTTTATTATAGTTGAATATATGTTCAATTGTCAATATTATTTTAAAATTTTTTTGATTATTAGGAATTTTTTGAAAAACAATTGATATTTTTAATTTTTTTTGATATGATAACAAAGTATTTGAATTAAAAAATGCCGATGTGGCGGAACTGGCAGACGCACCAGACTCAAAATCTGGCGGGAAACCATGTGGGTTCGAGTCCCACCATCG
>CANQPV010000053.1 GCA_947625825.1 uncultured Clostridia bacterium
TTTTCTGTTGGTAATGGAATAGGGCCTGATACTTTAGCTCCTGTTTTTTTAGCAGTATCTACTATTTTTTCAGCAGACTGTTCTAAAACAACATGATCATAAGCTTTAAGTCTTATTCTAATTTTTTCGCTTGTTACTGCATTTTCTTTCTTTGTTGCCATTTTAAAAATTCCCTCCTTCTAATTTTTTAAGGCTTTTTAGCCTTTATTTTGGTCGGAAGTTATAACGCACCCTGGTGTTTCGTAATTTACCAATATTAAAACCCAAGCTTGCATGAAAAATCTTGGGATAAGTGCTTAAAATTTTAACTTACCGCCTTGGTCTAAGCCACGACATACTCCATAAGAGTTCCCTCCAAATATAGATTAGTACTACATTTGTAGCCACATCTTACTTCATCGCCAAATACATGCTTAATTATTATACCTCGTTTATATGCTAAAGTCAACTACTTTTTGAATATTTTTGAAGATTTTTAATTTTTGACTTTTTTATTGTTTTATGCAATAATATGGTTACGATAATATAAGTAAAGTTATTTTTGAAAGGGCTAAAAATTGGAAACACTTTTAAATAAATTAGAATATAATCAAATTATTCAAATAATTAATTCATATTGTAAAACATATCTTGGAAAAAAACTTTGTAATAGTTTAGTTCCAAGTTTTGAATTTGAGCATGTTAAAAATTTATTGGAAAAGGTAAATCAGGCAACTTCTCTTCTTTTTCAAAAAGGAAGTGCACCATTATATGAAATAGCAGAACTTGAAACTACAATTAAAATGCTAGAAAGTAAACAAACTTTATCTGCTAAAAGTTTGCTAGATGTTGCACGCCTTTTAAAAATGTCTTCTGAATTGCATGATTATTTTTATAGTGATGAAAACTTTGATTTATTACCTTTTAATTTAATAGAAGATTATTTTTCTTCATTATATTCAAATTCTAATATTGAAAAAAATATTACTTTAAAAATTTTAGATGAAAATACTATAGCAGACAATAGTTCAAGCAAATTAAATTCTTTAAGAAAAACTAGAAAGAATTTAGAGCAAGAAGTAAAAGATAAATTAAATTCATATATTCATTCTAGCAAATATTCTAAATACATTATGGAGCCTATTGTAACTATTCGTAATAACCGCTATGTAATACCTGTTAAAGAAGAATATAAAGATGAGGTTAAAGGCTTTATTCATGATACATCAAGTAGTGGCTCTACATTATATATTGAACCTACCTCAGTTTTTGAAGTTAATAACAAAATTGCACATATTAAAATTGAAGAAGAATTAGAAATTCAAAAAATTTTAAGTGAGCTTTCTTCTTCTCTTTACCCTTATACAAATGAGCTTAGTAAAAACTTAGATTGTATTGGTGAAATTGACCTTATTTTTGCAAAAGCTACTTATGGTAAAAATGAAAATTGCAATATTCCTAATTTAAGTAATAAAAAAGATATTAATTTTTATAAAGCACGCCATCCATTGTTAGATAAAAAGGTAGCTGTGCCTATTGATATTTATTTAAAAGAAAATAACCCTTGTTTATTAATTACAGGGCCAAATACTGGTGGTAAAACAGTAGCTTTAAAAACAATTGGATTATTGCTTCTTATGGCATATTCTGGTATTCCAATACCATGTCATGAAAAAAGCAGTATTTGTGTATTTTCTAAAATCTTTGTAGATATTGGAGATGAGCAAAGCATAGAGCAATCTTTAAGTACATTTTCTGCTCATATGATGAATATTATAAATATTACAAATAATGTAAATAGCAATAGTTTGGTACTTTTAGATGAGCTTGGCTCTGGAACAGACCCTGTTGAAGGCTCTGCTCTTGCTATTAGTATTTTAAGCTATTTAAAAAATATTGGCGCTTTTGTATGCTGTACAACTCATTACCCAGAATTAAAAGAATTTGCTTTAGTAACAGATGGTTTTGAGAATGCAAGTTTTGAGTTTGACTTAGAAAATTTAAAGCCTACATACCGCTTATTAATTGGCATTCCTGGAAAAAGTAATGCTTTTGAAATTAGTAAAAAACTTGGCTTAAATAATAATATTTTGCAAAATGCTTCTTCCTTTTTGAAAAAAGACAAAGTTTCTATTGAAGAACTACTTAAAAATATATATGATGATAAATTATTAATTGAAAAAGAAAAAGAAGAAACTGAAAAGAATTTAAATCAAATTTCTAGTTTAAGGCAGTCTTTAGAAAAAGAAAAAAGTGAGCTTGATGAAAAGAAAAAAGAGTTAATTGAAAAGGCAAAATCTGAGGCAAGAGAAATTATATTAGATGCTAAAGAAGAAGTAAATGACATCATTAATGAGTTAAATAAAGAACATGTAGATATAAAAACTGCAAATTCTAATAGAGATAAGTTAAATAAAAAAATAAAGGAATTAGTTCCTACGAATAACTTAAGTTCTAATTCTTATGAAAAATTAGAGGCAAATGATGTAAAGCAAGGCTTAAGTGTATGGGTTTCTTCACTTAACTCTGAAGGTACAATATTAAGTTCACATGTTAATAATTCAGGTGAGGTTATGGTTCAAGTTGGACTTGCTAAAATGAACTTAAATTTAAATCAAATTAGTAAAATATCTAAAAACGATTCTATTAGCAGTAATTCTAAAGAACATACTAGTATGATTTCTAATAATAAATTAGGTAATTCTTCTAGCTCATTTTCTAGTGGTCAGGTTCATACAGTTGCTAGTTCTAAGGCTAAAATAATATCTTCTGAAATTAATGTTATTGGGCAAAATGTTGAAGATGCTGTGTATATAATAGATAAATATATAGATAATTGTGTTTTAGCACATCTTTCCCCTATTCGTATTGTTCATGGCAAAGGTACTGGAAAGCTTCGCGAGGGAATTCATAAATATTTAAAAACTAATTCTCATGTTAAGTCTTTTAGGTTAGGTACTTTTGGTGAAGGCGAAATGGGTGTAACTATTGTTGAATTGTAAAATTTTTAAAATTTGCAATTAACTATGTAAAGAAAGGATTAATTTTTATATGAAAAAAATATCTATAATAAATGCTTGTACAGATTTAGGTGTTAATGTAAATGGTGCGGCTCTTGGTGCGCAAATTTTAACAAAGGACTTAAATAGTAGTAATATTTCTAAAAAATATACAGTAATGCAAGAAAGTAAGAAACAAACTGTTGATTTTAAAAATTTTAGTACTAATAAGGAAACTGTTGATGATTTTGTAAAAGAGTTTAATTCTCTTTTACTTAAAATGCATGAATTGCATTTTGAAAGCAAAATGGATGAAAATGAAATAAATTTGTATAATAAAAAAATGCAGAATTTAGTGCTAGCTGTAAAGGCATTAGACACCAAATGTGAAAAAAGAAATATGGAATCAATTGATAAATTTAATGAAGAGCTTTACAATGTAGTTTCTAATGTACTAGATAAAAATGAATTTCCATTAACTGTTGGTGGAGATCATATTATTGCAATTGCTTCTAGTTTAGCATCTATTAAAAAGCATAACAATTTAGGAATTATTTGGTTTGATTCACATGGAGACTTTAATACATATTCTACTTCTGTTACTGGAAACTTACATGGACTTCCTTTGGCAGTAGCAACTAATTATGAAAAAAGTATTTTATCTCCTTTTCATGATGGCGTATTTTATAATCCTAAAAATACTGTTATTGTTGGTGGTAGAGATATTGATCCATGGGAATGGGGTAATATTATAGATGCAGGTGTTACTGTATTTTCTACAAAAGATATTCAAAACTTAGGTGTAGAAACAGTTTGTAAAAAAGCCTTTGAAATTGCATCTTCTGGCACTAATGGTGTGCATATTAGTTTTGATTTAGATTTAATAGACCCAAAAGTTGCTCCTGGTGTTTCTGTTCCGGCAGAAAATGGAATTAACCTAGAGCAAACTTATGCTTTAGTAGATGAGATTGTAAAATATGCAAATATTATTAAATCTGCTGACTTAGTAGAATTTAATCCTATGTTTGATGAAAATCATGCTACTGAAAATATTGCTAAAAATATTTTAAATAAGTGGGTTGAATTTTTAGGCTAAAACTTGCTAAAGTTTTTGTTACAATTGAATACTCATATAAAAATAGAGAATATTTTTCCATATAAGTGGTACAATATTCTCTATTTTTAAATTTTTAATTGTCTTATTCTAGTAAACTTTATTTAGTGTATATTTAAGTTTATTTTCTTAGTTCTGCTCCTAAAGATTTTTCTAATTCTGCAATGATTTCTTTCATAACACTATTAATTTCATCATCTGTTAAAGTTCTATCTGGAACTCTAAATTTTAAGCTATAAGCAACACTTTTTTTGTTTTCTCCCAATTTTTCACTTCTATAAACATCAAATAATTGTGTTTCTTCTAATAATTTTTTAGCTTTCTTTTGAATAATTTTTTCAATTTCTCCTACTTCTATTTCTTCATTTAGTACCATACTAATGTCTCTTTCTACTGCTGGGAATTTAGTAATTTGCACATATTTTTGACTCTTTCTTGCATATTTCGTTAATTTATCTATATTTATTTCTGCAAGAAGAACTCTTTGAGTTATATCATAATTTCTTGTAAGTAATGGGTTAGCCTCTCCTATTGTAGCAATTACATCAGCTCCAACATTAAAGTTTGCACATCTTCCTGGATGGTACATTTTATTTTCTTTTTCTTTTCTAACATCATATCTTTGAAGTCCTGCTACTTCTAATAAATTTTCTACTAGACCTTTTAAAGTATAAAAATCTTCTTTTTCACTGTACATACCAATAGTTAAAATATTGCTTTCTTCTGGTAGGTTGCCACTTTCAATTGCGCCTTTTTTATTTCTATATACCCTAGATAAATCAAATAATTTTACATCTTTATTTTTGTAATTGTTGTTAGTTGCTAAAGTTTGCATCATAGTTGGAACAGAAGTAGTTTTCATTACAGTATAGTCTTCACTTAAAGGATTTTGAATTCTTACAGCTTCTGTTAAATATTCATTATCTCCTTCAATATTGCATTTTGCTAAATCTTTCTCACTTAAAAAGCCATATGTACAAATTTCAGATAATCCGCTATTTACTAAGTATTCTGATACACTATCTGCTATTTTTTGCTCTTTATTTTTTCCGCCTAAAGTTGTTTCTGCATTTATTAAAGTTGTTCCTAATTTATCATAGCCATAAAATCTTAGAACTTCTTCTGCTACATCTGCTAATTGCTCTATATCTGGTCTAAAATATGGTGGTATAACTTCATTATTTTCTACTTTTATTTCTAATTTTTCTAAAGTTTTAATCATTTCTTCTTTAGATAAATTTGTACCTAATAATAAATTAATTCTATCTACATTTAATGGAATTCTTGCTATTTTTTGTTTAGTTGGGTAAACATCAATTTTTCCATCTACCGCTTCACCAGCACCAATTAATTCTACAAGTTCTACTGCTCTATTTATTGCCCTTAATGCATTTTCTGAAGATAGTCCTTTTTCATAACGACTAGAAGCTTCTGTTCTTAAACCTACTGCTTTAGCTGTTTTTCTAACACTTCCTCCATAGAATACCGCAGATTCAAATACTACAGTTTGTGTTGTAGGTTCAATTTCAGAGTTTTGACCACCCATAACACCTGCTATTGCTACTGGCTTTTTGCTATCAGCTATTACTAGCATATTTCCATTTAAGTTTCTTTCTTGGTCATCTAGTGTAATAATTTTTTCATCTTTGTTTGCTCTTCTTACTGTAATATGCTTTCCTTCTATTGAATTTATATCAAATGCATGCATTGGCTGCCCCATTTCAAGCATAACATAGTTAGTAATATCTACAATGTTATTTATAGCTCTTACTCCACAACTATTTAGTCTTTTTACCATCCATTCTGGAGATGGAGCAATTTTAACATTTTTTACAACTCTTGCAATATAGCGGTAGCATAAATCTGGAGCTGTAATTTCTACAGTTAAACCATCTATATTATCTACATTTTTTACACTCATTTCATCTATATTTTTGCGTGGATTTTTAAAAGGTACATTTAAGGAAACTGCTACTTCTCTACCTAAGCCTTCAACAGAAAAGCAGTCCGGTCTATTTGGTGTAATTTCAAAATCTATAACTGTTTGATTTATTCCTAAAACTTCTTTTATATCTTTTCCAAGTTCTTTTTCTAATTCTGGTTTTAAAATCATAATACCATTTTCAATTTGATCTGGATAATTATGAATATCTAAACCTAATTCTCCAACAGAACACATCATTCCGCAAGAATCAACGCCTCTTAATTTACCAGTTTTAATTTCTACACCACCTGGCAATTTAGAACCATCTTTTGCAATTGGAACAATGTCTCCTTCTTTAATGTTTTTAGCACCTGTTACAATTTGTAAAATTTCTCCATTTCCTACATCTACTTTTGTTACTACTAAGTGGTCTGAATCTATATGTGGCTTGACTTCTAATATCTTTCCAACAACTACATTTTGAATATCTTCTCCTTGTGATTCTATAGTTTCTACTTTAGAACCTGTCATTGTTAGAATATCGCCTAATTCTTTTGGCTCTACATTTATATCTGCATATTCGTTTAACCATTCTATACTTGCTTTCATTTAACTTCCTCCCTTGTTGGGGACAGGTCCCATTGCTTATTTTCAAGCAGTTTGGGACACATCACCCATTTTTACAACAATAAAATTTATCTCATCTAATTGTGACCTGTCCCTTTGTGCTTGAAAATAAGCAATGGGACCTGTCCCCAACTAAAATTGTTTTAAAAATCTTACATCATTTTCATATAATAAACGCATATCATCAATTCCGAATTTTGCCATTGCAAT
>CANQPV010000054.1 GCA_947625825.1 uncultured Clostridia bacterium
TTCGTCTACATTGAAATTATATATTAGGGGGTATTTTGTTGTCAAAGTTCTTTTTTCATTTATTACAGGATGCTTTAATAATTATTTGGCTTACGATTTCAATGTAATAAACGCTTTAAATGCAATAAAAATCACCCATCATTACTAATTATTTACAATAATGGGTGATTTTATTCTAAATTTATTCTTTTATATGTTCGTGTTTGCTTAATTTTACTAGTTCTAATTGCTTGAATAGTACTATTTTTCGCAGTTTTGAGAGGTCCCGTTCTGAGTTACTTCTTTGAACTTGACTTTCTGCAACGGGCATTTGAAAAACAAGAAAACTAGTACTATTTAAGCTTTAATATAATTATAAATTTTTACAATAAATATTAAACTTTATTCTTAATGAACATGCATTTTTTCTCTTTGTTCTTCTAAAACATCCTCATAAGTTTTTTCAATTTTAATTTCAAATTTGCCTTTTTTAATAGACTCATCTGGCTTAACGCTTACATCTACATCATATATTTCTTTTAATTTTAAAATGTTTTCTTTCTTATGACCTATAATAGAATTAATATTTTCTGGGTTTGCTATAATTTGTACTTGCATTACTTTTACATTAAATTTTTTAATTCTAGCTACTATTTCATCATACCACATGCTAGATTCTACTAATTGTCTAAATGCTGGATGATATGGCCCTGCAACTACCGTACTTTGTTTTTGTGAAGGATCAGATATTTCTTCTGTATTTTGAAGCCCTAGCCTAATTACTTCTATTTTTGATCTATTAAATAACCCCATAATTTCTTTTGAGCGTTCTACTGCTTGCTCTACAGTTAATGGTTGATATTCACCATTTTTATATTCTTCTTCAAGATAAGTATCTTTTATTACAAGAACTGGGTAAATTCTAACAATTTTAGGTTTTAGTTTTATTAACTGTTTAGCTGTATTAATTTCGTCTAATTTTGTACTTTCTGGAAGTCCTACCATCATTTGATGTCCTAGTATAAAACCATTCCATCTAATAAGTTTTGATGCTTTTTTAACATCTTCAAATGTATGACCTCTTTTGCATTTAGCTAAAATATAGTCATTGGTAGATTGAACACCTAATTCTATAGTTTTTACATTGTATTTTTTCAATCTTTTTAAAATAGATTTATTAATGTAGTCTGGTCTTGTTGAAATACGTATACTATTTACTTTTCCATTTTTAATGTACTCATTTGCCGCTTCTAATAATTCGTTTTGAATTTTTTCACTAATTCCTGTAAAACTTCCTCCAAAAAATGCAACTTCTACATATTTAGAATCGTCTTTAAAATTTTTTAAATAATACTCAATTGTATCTTTTACATCTTTTGCAGTTACTTGTTTTTCTTGCCCTGTGATTTTTTGTTGATTGCAAAATGTACATTTATGTGGGCAACCTAAATGTGGTACAAAAATTGGTATAATATATTCCTTTTTCATTTTAATATATTCCCTTCTATTTATTTGCTTATGTCTTCTAATGCTTTTTTAGCTGCTTGCATTTCTGCATGTTTTTTAGTTTTTCCTTCTCCTGTTGCTAAATATTTTCCATTGCAAGATACCTGAACAATAAAAGTTTTGTCATGGTCTGGTCCAATTGTTTTAATTACTTCGTACTCTATATTTACATTTCCGTTTTCTTGTAGTTTTTCTTGAAGTACTGTCTTATGATCTTTCATTCCAACATTTTTGCTAGATATTTCAATTGCATCTTTTAAATTTGCTATAATAAATTTTTCTGCTTCTTCTAAATTACTATCAAAATACATAGCTGCAATTAAAGCTTCAACACTATCTGCTAAAATAGCAGGCTTAGTTTTCCCATTGCTTACTGTTTCACTCTTTCCTAAATACAAGAAATCACTAAAATGGTGTTTTTGCGCTACTAAAAATAAACTGTCTTCGCAAACAACTTCTGCTCTCACTTTAGTCATTTCTCCTTCTTTTAAGTTAGGATAATTTGTATATATATATCTACTAGAAATAAATTCTAAAATGCTATCTCCTAAAAATTCTAGCTTTTCATTACTTTCTATATGGTTATCATAAGCATAAGAGGTATGTGTTAATGCTTTTTTTAAAAGTTCTTTATTTTTAAAAGTATAGCCTATACTTTGCTCTAATTTTGTAAAATCCATAATTTCGTTTATGTTAGTTTGTATGCCAACATTTCCTCCTTTCTTATATTTTCTGCCATTTAGCATTTATATTATATATTAATTAGCCTAAAAAAGCAAGAATATAATTCTATAGACGAAAAAAAGAAAGGACCTTTTTGCCCTTTCAGTTTTAATTTTTATCTTAAGCAACATGCTCCTTTATATATTCTACAACATCTCCTACTGTTACTACTTTTTCTGCATCAGCATCTGGAATTTCAGTATCAAATTCTTCTTCTAATGCCATAATTAATTCAACAATATCTAAAGAATCTGCACCTAAATCATCTATAAAAGATGCTTCCATTGTAACAGCAGTATCTGCAACACCTAGTTGTTCTACTATAATATTTTTTACTTTTTCAAAAACTTCTTCTGAACCCATTGTAGTAATTCACCTCCTTTAAATCATTCTTGCCTTGTTTATCTAAACAATAATACATGTAATTTTAATTGTCAAGGTTTTTTTTAAATATTTTATATTTTTAATGTATAATAATTATTATTTTAAAATATTTAATAATCTTGATGTGCATTTATAAAGTGGTATCATTAATTTCTTGTTGGTTTTGACTTTCCTTTTGTAGTTCAAATTCTTCTATTAATTTATCAACTGCTCTATTTTTTACAAATTGTTCTGCTTGTTTTATAGTAAATTCAAATAGCTTTTCATCACTACTTCCATGTGCCTTTACAACTGGCTTTTTAACTCCTAAAAATAATGCTCCGCCATATTCTTTGTAATCTACTGTTTTTGCAAATCTATTTATAGCTGGCAAACTTGGAATTGCAGCTATTTTAGAAATTAAATTTCTTTTTAAGCTTTCAGATAGTGTTCTTTTAACAAACTTTCCTAAACCTTCTATTGATTTTAAGAATATATTTCCTGTAAATCCATCTGTTACTACAATATCTACATTTCCAGAAAATGCATCTCTTCCTTCTACATTGCCAATAAAGTTAATATTACAATCTTTAGCATTTTCTTTTAATAAATTATATGCCTCTTTAGTTAAGTCATTACCTTTTGTTTCTTCTGTTCCTATGTTTAATAATCCTACTTTTGGATTTTTTACACCTAATGTAGTACTTAAATAAATACTAGCCATTTGCGCAAATTGTAATAGATTTAAAGGCTTACAATTTGTATTTGCGCCACAATCCATTAACACTAACCTGCTTTTGTATGCTGGTAAAATTCCTGCTAATGCTGGTCTATCTACACCTTTAATTCTTCCAATTAATAATGTAGCACCTGTAAGCAAGGCTCCTGAATTTCCTGCCGAAATGAAAACATCTCCTTCTCCATTCTTTAGCATATTAAACCCTACTACCATTGAAGAATCTTTTTTGTGCTTAATTGCTTGTGTTGGAATGTCCTCCATTTCTATTGTTTCTGTTGCATTTTTTATTTTTAATCTTGGAAATATTTCTGAAATATCCTTTCCATAAAATTCTTTTATTTTAGACTTTATTACTTCTTCTTTTCCTATTAAAACTACCTCTGCCTCAATGCTATTTATTGCTTTTACTGCACCTTTAATATTAGCGTCTGGAGCTTTGTCTCCTCCCATGGCATCTAATAATATCTTCATTTATTTTCTCCTATTCTTCGTTTACATTTTGTTTTTAATAATACATATATTTTAATCTTAATATATGATTTCTTTCTTATTTTATAACTTAAATATAATAAAGTCAACGAATTAGCTTTAACTTTTTATTTTACTGACCAAGTTGTACTAAAAAAAACCTATGTAACTTTGTACATAGGTTCTTTATTTATTTTATAGGAAAAATCGAAGATTTTTGCTATAAAACAAGGTTAAGTTACCTTGGGCTGTGCGGTTTGCAAAGCAAACCTGTACATGTGGCGAAGCCACTTTTCTTATATTTAGTTTAAAAATTATTGTAATTCTACTGTTGCTCCAGCTTCTTCGAATTTAGCTTTTAATTCTTCAGCTTCTTCTTTCTTAACGTTTTCTTTAACTGTTTTTGGAGCTCCATCAACTAAATCTTTAGCTTCTTTTAAGCCTAATCCTGTAGCATCTCTAACTACTTTGATTACTTGAATTTTGTTTGCTCCAGCTTCTTTTAATACTACGTTAAATTCTGATTTTTCTTCAGCTGCTGCTCCTGCTGCTGCCCCACCAGCTACTGGTGCTGCTACAGCTGCTGCAGATACTCCATATTTTTCTTCAATTCCTTTTACTAATTCTGATAATTCAACAACTGTTAAGCTGTCGATAGTTTCTAATAATTCATCAATTTTTGCCATTTTAAAATGACCTCCTTTTAATTTTTTAAATTTTTAGTTTTTTAATTTTTTTTATTTTCTTATTTTTTAATTTTAAATTCAAATTTTAATCAAAAACAAGTATTGCTCTTTTTAATATTTTCAAACGGATTAGAAGCAAGTATAGCGAGGCAGCCGAGCAAATTTTTCTGAAATTATACTATTTGTATATTGAAGAAAAATTTGTGATGGCTAACAAAGCTAGACGAAGCTTATAATTCGTTTATGCGTTAGCTTCTTTTTGAATCCTAACTTGATCAAGTGCAACTGCCAATTTTGTAATATTTCCAAGTAAAGCTCCAGCCAATTTTGCAAGTAATTCTTGTCTTGATGGTAATTTTGCTAAAGTAATAATTTCTTCTGCTGTCATTACTTTTCCATCTATAATTCCACCTTTAATTTTGTAGAAATCATGATCTTTAGTATAGTTATAAATAACTTTAGATGGTTCTAAATAGTCCTCTTGTCCTATAATAACAGCTGTTGGACCTTCTAATAAGTTATCTAAACCAGTTTCTCCATTTTCATTTAATGCTCTTTTTACAATGTTATTTTTTATAACTTTGTATTCACCTTTTATGTTTCTTAAGTCACTTCTTAATTTTGTTACATCGGCAACCGTAATGCCTCTGTATTCTGCTAAAAGGATAACTTTTGCATCTTTAAATTTTTCTGCTAATTTTTTAACTTCTTCTTCTTTTTGTTTTACTACTGTACTGCTTGCCATTTTTTCACCTCCTAATATATAAACTAAAATAAAAACTTCCAATCAATATTGCCTTTTTGCCGAGTGCAAGATTGATTGGAAGCTTTTATTTTTAAGTTCCGTTCATTCTTTGCCTCGGTAAGACTTATTTTTTGCTTACTTTCTTAGGCTATATAGATTTTCTATTTTTGATCAATATACATACTTGGTCCCATTGTAGTAGATATTGCTACGCTTTTAATATATTGTCCTTTTGCTGCAGATGGTTTTGCTTTAATAATAGCATTCATAATTGTTTCATAGTTTTCAAATAGCTTATCTGCTCCAAATGATACTTTACCAAAACCTAGGTGAACAATGTTATTTTTGTCAAGTCTGTATTCAACTTTACCTGATTTGATTTCTTGGATTGCTTTTGTAACATCCATTGTTACTGTACCAGACTTAGGGTTTGGCATTAATCCTTTTGGTCCTAATACTTTACCAAGTCTACCTACAACACCCATCATATCTGGAGTTGCTACTATAACATCATAATCAAACCAATTTTCTTTTTCAATTTTTGGAATTAATTCTTCTGCTCCAACAAAGTCAGCTCCAGCTTTTGTAGCTTCTTCTGCTTTTGGTCCTTTTGCAAACACTAATACTCTTTGTGTTTTACCTGTACCATTTGGAAGTACTGTTGTACCTCTTACTTGTTGGTCTGCTTGTTTTGAATCAACACCTAACTTAACATGTAATTCCACTGTTTCATCAAATTTTGTTTTTGGCATTTTTTCAATTGTATCTAATGCTTCTTTAGCATCATACAATTTTTTTCTATCAACTAGCTTTTCAGCTTCTTGATATCTTTTTCCTCTTTTCATTTTTACCTCCTTTGGTTCAAGCGAAGGCATAAATTTAAAATTACCTTCTCCCAATATTTTTTAATAATTATTCTTCTACTACAATACCCATAGATCTTGCAGTACCTGCTACCATACTCATTGCTGCTTCTAATGATGCTGCATTTAAGTCTGGCATTTTCTTTTTAGCAATTTCTTCAACTTGTGCTTTTGTTAGTTTTGCTACTTTTTCCTTATTAGGTTTTCCAGAAGCTTTTTCTATTTTTGCAGCTTGTTTAATTAAAACTGCCATAGGTGGTTCTTTTGTAATAAATTCAAATGATTTATCTTTATAAACTGTAATAACAACTGGAATAATTGTGTTTCCCATTTGAGCTGTTCTATCATTAAATTGTTTTACAAAGTCCATAATGTTTACACCACTTGCACCTAAAGCTGGTCCAACTGGTGGAGCTGGTGAAGCCTTTCCTGCTGGAATTTGTAATTTAATTACATTTCCTATTTCTTTTTCTGCCATTGTTCTTAGCACCTCCTTTTGCACTTG
>CANQPV010000055.1 GCA_947625825.1 uncultured Clostridia bacterium
TATAAAAATTTAATAAATCTAGGATTAAATAAAATAATTTATTCACTTGCAGATTCTTTATCAAATGAAACAGATATTTCAAGCTATGATAAAGAGTATTTTTTTGATAAAGTTTTTGAAAATAATGATGCCAAACTTGGTTTTCATTATACTGTTTTAAGAAATTCTATTCTAAAATTAGAAACAATATTAACCGAAACTATTAATACTTTTAATAATAAAAAATATTTTGAAAAGATAAGTCTTTTAAGATTCGTTCCACATGGTAAAGGAACTACTGATATGAATTTATCAAAAGAAGAATTATTAGCAATTAAAAATCTTTATTTAAATTCAAATAATAAAAACAGAATTAGATTAGGTACTCCTTGGAATATACTTGGTATTGAAAATACACCATGTATCATTGCAGATGAAATAATGATTATTGGATTTGATGGAATAGCATACCCTTGTGATTCAATAAAATATTTTACCAAACTGGGAATTAGTGGAAATATAAAAGAGAACTCTTTGATTGAAATGTATAATTCAGATTACTTTAGTAATATACGAAAATTTAATACTGATAATTCTTGTTCATCTTGTAAACAATATCCTATATGTAAAAGTGGCTGTATTGGTCAAAAGATAATTGCAAATTATATTGACAGTAATGATAAAATATTAATGTTAAAAACATGCATAAACTCAAAAGATCCTAAATGTATGAGGTAAGTTTATGAAAAAAAGAAAAGAAGTATATGATTTATATTGGTATTTTGCTTGCGAAAGGCAGAATATATTTTTAAAAAAAATTAGTAATAGACCATTACAATTAATAGATTGCCAGAATATATTTTGCGAATTAGATAAATATTGTAGACAAGCTATGCCTGAATTAAAATCTAATAGAACAAAAATTAAAAAACATTATAAACCAAAAAAAGATAAAATTGAATATATTTATCCTCTTAAATGGAACTTATAGAAACTCCTCATAAAGACAATTCAAATTTATAGTTTCTTATTTTTTCAATCATAAAACTTACTCATTTAATTCTGTGAAATTACATTGAATTAAATAAGTATTTTTATAAATTAATAATCTTTTCAATAATTTCCATATCTTCAATTCTGTTAATTGCAAAGCATTTTTTACCTAAATCTTTTATAGAAGCTCCTAAATGATACATCTCTTTATTGTCTATAACAATAAATCTATCATGGAATTTATTTGTTTTAGAAATTTTAAGAATAGGATATTCTTTATTGAATTTTTTAATATCTAAATTGTCAATATTACTTCTTTCTGATGTTAGAATAGCAACCTCTACATTGTTTTTCTTTTTAGCTAACATTTTCAAAATACTGTCATCAATATAATTGTCTATAATTAAAATCTTGTTATTTGCTCTTTTTATAATATCTATAATTAGGCTATAGCTATCCCATATTTGACCATCAAAGAATATTCTTTGCTTGATATTGTCTTCTAATTGAAGTTGATTAAATATTTCATCAAATTTCTTATCGTATTCTTGCAATTTATATTCTACATCTGTTAATCTTTCGAAAACTTGTCCATTAATCATTAAAAATTTTCGCATTTCAACAAAAGCATCCATAATATGTATGCTTACTTGAACAGCTATGTCATTTTTTAAAAGTCCAGATAACATTGCTATACCTTGTTCTGTAAAGACATATGGCAAATATTTTTTTCCTCTATGCTTGCTATTATCACTTTTTGAACTGGTCACAATTTGTGACCAGTTAGTTGTATTTATATTAATTTCGTTTAAGGTCACAATTTTTGACCTTAAATTTAAAAATTCTTCTTCTGTTAGCTGAAAACAAAATTTTTCTGGAAACCTATCAATATTTCTTTTTACTGCTTGATTTATTTTCTTAGTTTCATAATGATATAACATAGCTACATCACTATCTAGCATAACTTGTTTTCCTCTTATTGTATATATTAATTTTTTTATATCTTCATTTGCTAATTCATTTTGAATTTCTAAATTATTTTCTTCCATAGTTTTGCATCCTTGTTTATTTGTATAAATTTTAAAACATTTGTTTGTATATGTCAATAGCTTTATAACTATTTTTATTAAAAAATTGTACAGAAAAACTTCTTTAGATGTTTAAACTAACTATTAATATTGAACCATAAAAAGAAAAAACTTACAAAACTTTTATAAGTTCGTAAGTTTTTTAATTTGGAGCAGGTGGTTAGTTATAATGCTAAAATATCAATGTTTTTATGAATTTATGTGACAAATATGTGACAGATTTTCGTAAATTATAAAGTGACACAAAAAGTCGTAAAAAGGAATAAAAGATAAATTTTTAAGTTTTCCATCTTTTTCATCTTTGTAAAAAATCTCATTTATTCTTTTTAAATAATGGCTAATATTTAATTATCAAAAAATTCTTTTATACTTTTCAAAGTTCTTTCTGGACTTTGTGCAGTATGTAAAACTGAAATAATATATATTTTATTATTGTCAATAGAATATATTATTCTATGTTGTTTGTAAATTAACTGATATATTGTTATATCATTATGCTTTGTTAAAACTTTACCTAAAAAATTTTGTTCATCTAAAAAACTAACATATTCTACCAACCCTTTTACATATTTAGTAGAATTTTCTTTAGTCATTAAAGTAGTAGAAATAAAATTTTTTAGATTTTGTTTTGCAAAATTAGACCATACAACTACCATGTTTCAATCTCCTTCAATAGTTCTTCGGTAGAAAGAGTATTACCTTCTTTAATATCTTTAATGCCTTTTTCTATGCTTAGTCTAATTAAAATAGCATCTAATATTTCGCCAATGGTAGCATTATCTGGTAGAGTACTTGTAACTTCCATAACTAAATCTTTCATCATAAAAATCACTCTCCTTATATGCTTATTATACAACAATGTGCCATATTTGTCTATTGATATATTTATATTATTTATTATATCTTTGTAATTATTTATAAAAAACCAAAAATTTTAAAAAATATTTATAAATTATATAAAATTACAATTAATTAAAATAAATTAGCAGAAATTAAAACTAACAAAGCATCTGCTTGTGCTTTCTTCATAGTAGCTTTTGTAACTTTTGCGAAAGCAAAAGTTAACAAATGCTACTTACACCAAAGAAAATAAACCAATATGCTAAAACTTATTCACACATAAGCCACAAATTGAAATAAAATTCGTAGGAATTTTAATTTGAATTTGTGGCCTAATTGGGGTTTATTAAGGGGCACAGCCCCTTAATCATACGGACCACTTTTGAAAAAAGTGGTCTAGTATGTTCTAACACTTTTTCATTTGTGTTATATCAGCTAAATTAATAAGCATTAGATCATAAGCAAAAGCTTACGTAGCCTTGCTTAACTAAATATTAAATTAAATAATAAATTAAAATAAAATGTAAAGGAGGAATTTCAATATGAGTTATGCAATTATTAGAAATGAAAATTATAAAATGGGACAATTATCATATATTTATAGGCACAATGAAAGAAAAAATACTAATTATTCAAATAAAGATATAAATAAAAATAGTTCAATAAAAAATTATTCAATAAAAAGTATAAATACTTCATATCAAAAAGCTTTTAATATTTTAAAAGAAAAATATAACTTAAAAGGTCAAATTAAAAAAGTTAGTAATGTTATGTGTGAATTAATAATTACTTCTGATAAAGACTTCTTTGAAAAAATAGGCGAAGAAGAAACAAGAAGATATTTCGAAACGGCATATAAATTTGTAGCAAATTATCAAAATTTAGGGGAAGAATTTATAGTCTCTGCAAAAGTACATATGGATGAAAGTACTCCACATATGCATCTTGTATACGTTCCAGTAGTACATACAAGAGATAAAAACGGAAATGAAATAAATAAAATTGCTTGTAGTGAATATTGGAAGGGTAAAGACAGCTACAAAAGGCTACAAGATAATTTCTATGCATATATAACAAAAGCAGGTTTTGACTTAGAACGTGGAAATACAAAAGAAAATACTCATATTCCAATAGAAACACTTAAAAAAGTAACAAACTATGAGAATATAAAATATGAAATAGAAAATAACGAAAAAACAGATAAGCTAGATATAACTAAAAATGAGTTAGAAACACAAAATTTAAGCCTAGTAGTTGCTCAAAATAAGGAATTAGTTGAATATAACAAAAAATTAAAACTATATTTAGCAAAAGCATTTACAGCAATTCAAAGAGTAACTACACTACAAACTGAAAATACTAACTTAAGACAAGAGAATATTAAACTAAAGCAAGAAAATCATAGTTTAAAAAACTATATACAACACACTTTTGAAGTAGTAAAGAACCTTTTTGATTTTCCTATTGATAGACTTAAAAGGTTAGTTGATAATTTTGTAAAAAGCTTGAATAAATAAAAACAATTCACCGAGTATAAACTCAAACAGTTTATACTCGGCGTTTTTCACTCTCTTCTGAGTAATCATCAAAGCCAAAATTAACACCTATTTTTAAAACTAACCTGTCCCTAAGTGCTTAAAAACGAGCAATGGGACCTGTCCCCTACATTATTTTTAAAGCACAAAATATATGCTTCATATAATTCTTCAAAAGTTATTTTATCTTCCATTTTTTTCCTTTTCTTTTTCAAAAGAAAAAGTCTTTTTAAGACCTTTTCTCCATATTTATTATAATGAAACTCGTACTCAGGCGAACGTAGTTGTTGTTGTTCATGTTGCCGTTGTTGAAGTTGGCGTTTCACGCGTTGTTAGTATTGTTAAGCGAGGACGACCAGTAGTAGTTGCTAAGGCCCAAAAAAACTTTCCAACAGCTACACCACGCATACTTTTTATTGCTCAACTTTTGACAATACCAAATAATTTGGTGAAGCAACCACTTGCATTATATTAAATATTTATTTTATTTAATTAATAAAAGTTCGCTAATCTACCCTTCGTAGATATAGCCTTTTGTATTACAGACATCCATTTTTATATGAATTGGGGCTTGTCTATTTCTTTTATATATATCTTGGTTTATCTTTTTTGTTGCATTATCTATTTTGGTTTGAGTCCAATGATTTTTTTGTGTTTTACTTTGTTCTCCCATTTTTTCTTTCCCTATTTTTTTACTTTTATACTAAATTTGTCGAATTTATTTTATATTTTTTATTTATCTTTTTTTCACTTCTGATTTTTTACAAAATCAGAAAGTCGTGCCGAGGCGCACACAGATCCAGCCGCGAATTAAGCCGACGCGCATACAGCCACTGTACAAGGTCGCGCCCCACGCTCCTTCATTATCGTACAACGAAGACGACCAGTAGTCGTCACTAAGCCCTTTGCTTACATAATTGCTTTGCGTAATTCCTAGTTCCTGTCCAAACGCCGACCATTCAGCTCTTGATGGTACAAACCAACCGTTTGCAAATTTTTCTTCTACTACTCCCCATAAATCTTTATATGTTTCATTATCATCTCTACTTCCATATGCACCAGCTTTCCACTTTTGTATCATTGTTTCTGTGTTTTTATATCCTTGTCCAAAATCTAGACTTGTTATTGTATTCCAATCACTTATTTTTTTATAAAATGCTGCATCATACCAACAAAAACTTGTAGTACTCGAACCATCCTTTTTAGTACCTCCTACATCTTTTAGTGACATTACGTAAAATCTATCTTCCTTTGTGTCATCATTTGGATTTACTCTTGCTAATAATGGTTTTGTTCCAAACTTTCCAGTATAACTTTCTTGCGTTATTTTATATTCTTTTAAGTTTGCTGCACTAACTGTTGGTATTGTAAATGATCCGTAATCAGTACTCCATTGACCTTTTTTTCCTTGCGCTAAGTCTGCGTATATTATTCCATCGGGTATTCCATCAGGTTTTCTATTTCCACTTGCATCTTCAAAATCTGCGTAATATCCAACATACGAGTCTTCCTTTGCTACTACTGTTTTTTCTGTTGGCACTAATTCAAATTTTATTCCTGGATATACTGCTATTAATTCGTCCCCATCTT
>CANQPV010000056.1 GCA_947625825.1 uncultured Clostridia bacterium
GTTCTCCTCCTTCCATAACTGCTACACATGAGTTTGTTGTTCCTAAGTCAATTCCTATAATTTTTCCCATTTTAAAATTCCTCCTTGTTTGTTGGGGACAGGTCCCATTGCTTATTTTTAAGCAGTTAGGGACAGGTCAGCCCTTAATTTATATATTTTTTAAAATTAAAATCTAATTAGCTACAACCACCATTGAATGGCGAATTACTTTGTTTCCTATCATATAGCCTTTTCTGAATTCTTCTTTAACTTCTTTTTCACCTAAGGCTTCGTCTGATACTAAGCTTACTGCTTCATGAAGCTCTGGATCAAAAGTTTTTCCGAATAGCTTCTATTTCCTTTACACCATTTGCTTGTAAAACATCTTTGAATTGTTTTAAAACAAGCTCTACTCCTTGTTTATAACCTTCATCTTCTGTTTTACTTTCTACTGCTTTTTCTAAATTATCTATTACTGGTAGAAAGCTAGAAACTACATCTCCCATTATAGAATTATATAGTTCTTCTCTTTCTTTGTTACTTCTTTTTTTGTAATTATCAAATTCTGCAGCAATTCTTTTTAGTCTATCTTCTGTTTCTTCAAGCTTTATTTTTAATGTTTCAGATTCTTTTTTTGCTTCAATAATATCATCTTTATTTTCTGTTTCTTTAGTTTCTTTGCTTTCCTCTGATGCTTTTATTTCCTCTGTGTTTTTGTTTTCTTGCTCCATTTTGTCACGCTCCAATCTTATAATTTTATTTTATTGTCCATTTAGCTTTTTGCTAATGTATTTCATAACGGAAATTACTTTAGAATAATCCATTCTTTTTGGTCCTATAATTCCTATAGTTCCTAAGTCTTTATCTTGATAGCGATGCTTAAAAGTTATAATGCTAAAATCTTTTAGCTGTTCGTTTTCATTTTCATCTCCAATATACACGTTTATATCTTTTGCAAAGCCAGTATTTAGCAAATCTCTTACAACTTCCTTTGTATCTATTAAATTAATAAAATTTCTTGCTACTTCTAAACTTTTAAACTCTGGAAGTTCAAATGCTTTATTAGCTCCCTCTAAGTATAACTTAGATTCTTCATTAATAACTCTATCTAACTGCTGCATAATTGGTTTAATTACATTTAAGCTATAATTCATCTCAGAAAAAATGTATTCTTCTAATGGCTTATCTATTTCGTCTAATGGTTTTCCTTTTAATTTATTATTAAAAATAAAATTTAGTGTACTTACCTGCTGTTCTGTAATATCTTCATCAAATTTAATAATAGTTTCTTTAACAATTCCTGTGTCTGTAAGAATAACTGCCATTAACATTCTAGTTCCTAATAAAACAAATTTAACTTCTTCTATGTTTTGAAAATTTGCTCTAGGTCCTATTGATACAGAAGTATAATGTGTAACTTCTGATAATGTGCTTGTTGCAATTTGAGTTAGTTCCTCTATTTCGTTAACTTTTGTTTCTAATTTAGATTGAATGTATTTTATTTCTTGAAGACTTATGTCATCTTCTTTAATTAATTCATCTACATAAAATCTATAGCCTTTAGCAGATGGCACTCTACCACTTGAAGTATGTGGTTTTTCTAAATACCCTGTTTTTTCTAGTTCTACCATTTCGTTACGAATAGTAGCACTACTACAACCTAGCCTATACTTTTTTTCTATAGCTCCAGAGCTAACAGGTTCTGCTGTGTTAATATATTCATCAATTATTGCTTGTAAAATTTTCTTTTTTCTTTCTTCTAACACATCTTTCACCTTCTTATTAATTTATATAGGCTTTATTTTTAGCACTCTTCCTTTTTGATTGCTAAACTTTATATATATTATATCCATTTTTAGCAAATGTCAATACAGATTGCTAAAAATTGTGTGAATTTTGTGTGACTTACACAAATTCTTCCCACACAATATTGGCAAAGTCAAGTCCTTTATTGGTTAATTTTATTGTATCTCCATCTATTTCAATTAACTCTTGTTTAGTTAATTTTTCTAACTTATCATGATATAAATATATTGGATTTGCCACAAATTTAAGTTTAAATTTTTGAATACTAATTCCATCTAACTTTCTTAGTCCTAACAACATATATTCATTTTGCTTATCTTCTAAAGTTTGCTTTTCATGAAATATTAAGTTTTCTCTTTGCTTGTTTTCTTCTATGTTTTTAATATATTGCTCAATAGAATCAATATTAGATACTCTGTAAGAATTAATATACGAATGTGCAGCAGCTCCAAAGCCAATATATTCTTTTTGGTTCCAGCAGTCCATATTGTGTTTAGATTCATAACCTACTTTAGCAAAATTAGATATTTCATAATGTTTATACCCATTTTGCTCTAATATTTCTTTTGCCTTCCAATACATTTTTCTTTCATTATCTTCTGAAGGAAGGCGTATTGTTCCATTTTGAACTCCCTTTTCTATTTTTGTATTTTCTTCTACAATTAGTGAATATACAGAAATATGTTCTGGCTCTAATGAAATTACTTCTTCTACTGAGCCTTCTACATCTAAAACAGTTTGCTCTGGAAGCCCTATCATTAGATCTACATTAATGTTTTTAAAATCAACTTCTCTTGCTAAATGGTAAGTATCTACAAATTCATAGTAATTATGAATTCTTCCTATTGCTTGTAATAAATGGTTTTGTGTGGCTTGCAAACCTATGCTTAACCTATTTATGCCTGCTTTTTTATAGTCTTCTAGCTTTTCAAAAGTGGCAGTGCCAGGATTTACTTCTATAGTTATTTCTGCATTTTCATCTACTTCATAATTTTCATAAATTGCATTTAGAATTTCTGTAATATATTTACTATTTATAAAAGATGGTGTTCCACCACCAATATATATTGTTTTTACAATGCTTAAAAAATTAAATTCCTCTTCGTTTTTCTTTTGTTTTATTTCATTTATTAAACTTTTTATATATCTTGGTATCCATTCATCGTTTTCTGCCATTGAATAAAAATCGCAGTAATAACATTTTTGTTTGCAAAATGGAATATGTACATAAATTCCTATTTCTTTTGTCATAATATTTAAATTCGTAAAATGTATATACGAATATCTCCCTTCATTAAATTTTAACTATTTCTTTTTTCCTCAGCAATTTTTTGTATTGCTTTAAGTCTATGGTTTACACCTGATTTTCCAATAGGAGTTTTTAAAAACTTCCCTAATTCTTGTAAAGATGAGTCTGGATTTTCTAGCCTTAAAACTGCTATTTCCTGTAAAGGAGTAGATAAGTGTTTAAATTCTCCATTTTTTTGTAAATACTTAATATCTTCTATTTGTTTTACAGCAGCATTTACTGTTTTACTTAAGTTTGCTGTTTCACAATTTACTTTTCTATTAACATGGTTTCTAATATCTCTTAAAACCCTTATATCTTCAAAACTAAGTACAGACTTATTTGCTTGAATTAATGCTAAAAAGTTTGCAATTTCATCTCCATCTTTTATATATAAGGAATAATCATTTTTCTTTTTTAATATTTTGCTAAAAATTTGATAGCTTTTTAAAATTTCTAAAACTATTTGTGCATTTTCTTTTGTTTTAAACAATATTTCTAAATGATATGTATTTTTAGGATTACTAATTGAACCACTACCTAAAAAAGCTCCTCTTACAAATGCTTTTGCTAGCATGTCATTCTCATTTAGAGCTTTTTTTATTATATTCTCTTTCAAAAATATTTTATTTTCTTTGTATTCAATTTCATCTAATTTTAAAGCAGGAATTGTGATGCAAAAATTCTTGCCAACCATTTCAATTTCATAATTTGCATAGTTTAAATTACTAAGTAATTTTCCAAAGCGATTAATATTATATTCATTTTCTGTTGAAAATTTTAGTTTATTTTTTTCTATAGCCACATGATTTGTAGCTACGTATCCCAATAATTCGTATTTTACTACGTCTTTATTAGCTAAATTACTTAATTTACTTATTTCTTCTTTAACTTCACTTGAAAAAGACATTTTTTCACCTACTTTTTAAAAATAAGAACCCTATCATTTCCGCCTAAATCTTTAATTGCACTTTTAGTTTCTAAAACAAGGTTTTCATTACTTTTTAATTCATTTTCAAAGTTTTCTTTATATATATTAATAATTTTTTCTGCTTGGTTATAGCCAATTTCTAAAATTAAATATCCATTTGGTAACAAATATTTATACGCATTTTTTAATATTTCATTATAAAACTTTAAGCCATCTTCTCCGCCATCTAATGCTAGTTTTGGCTCATTTTGTACTTCTTTAGAAAGAGTTTGTATTACGCTTGTTTCTATATATGGTGGATTTGATACTATATAATCAAATTGTTTTTGGCCTATATTTTCAAATAAGTTAGAAACTATAAATTCTATTCTTTCTTCTACACTATTTAAAATGGCATTCTTTTTTGCTACTTGTATTGCCTCTTTGCTTATATCAGCTACTATTGCTTTAGTATTTGCAACATATTTTGCAATAGATATTCCTATACATCCGCTTCCTGTGCATAGATCTAAAACTTGAACTTGTTTATTTTCTTTTGCTTTTTCTGTACCATAGTTTTGTATAATTTCTTTATTTTTTAAATTTCTTTTTTCTATAATTTTAATTGCAGTTTCTACTAAAATTTCAGTGTCTGGCTGTGGTATCAACACATTTTCATCAACATAAAATTCTAGCCCCATAAATTCTTGTTTATGTGTAATATATTGAAGTGGCTTTCCATTAATTATTTCTTGTAATTTAGTCTTATATTCTAACTCATTATTTTTGCTTACTTCTTCTAAGCTATTTATTATAAATTCATTAGAATTTTGATTTAAAACATATTCTAATATTTTTTTTGCTTTAATGTATGAATCCTCTATTTTATATTCACTTAAAATTTTTTTACCAAATTCAAGTAACTCTTTATGGTTCATTTTGCTTTCCTCTTTCCTATTTATAAATTATATCACTCTATAGCACAAAGTACAATAATTTTTTAATGGGCAAAAAAATACCCCGCCTTAGCCGTAAGGTGAATGAAATTTTAAGGACCTGCTTTCACAGGTGGGTGTCTTGTTGAATGCTCCTGGGTTTCTTATATT
>CANQPV010000057.1 GCA_947625825.1 uncultured Clostridia bacterium
TCCTTCCAATTAAACTCTTTCCATATACTCGCCAGTTCTTGTATCTATACGAATAACATCTCCAATATTTACAAACATTGGAACTGAAATTTCATAGCCATTTTCTAGTGTTGCTGGTTTACCTGAAGTTGTTGTTGTGTTACCAGCAAAACCTGGCTCTGTATATGTAACTTGTAATTCAACAAACATTGGTGGTTCTACTGAAAATACATTTCCTTTATATGATAAAATTTTAACATTCATATTTTCTTTTAAGAATTTTAAACTATCACCAATTTGTTCTTTGTTAAGTGGTAATTGTTCATATGTTTCATTATCCATAAAATAATAAATATCACTATCACTATATAAATATTGCATTTCTTTCTTTTCAATTTCTGCTGCTGGATATTTTTCAGATGGATTGAATGTTTTTTCAATAACTGCTCCTGAAATTACGTTTTTTAATTTTGTTCTAACAAAAGCTGAACCCTTTCCTGGTTTTACGTGTTGAAATTCAACTACTTTAAATACGTTTCCATCCATTTCAAATGTTGTACCGTTTCTAAAATCTCCTGCCATATATACTTCTGCCATAATTAATTTCCCCTTTCAAATTTCATTTTATTATAACTTTTAATTACATACTTTTAATATTATACAACTTTTATTAGCTAAAATCAAGTATTTTGTTTATAGCTATGCATTGCCTTGTATGTTTATAGTTTATAACTATAAGTGACCTGTCCCTGAGTGCTTGAAAACGAGCAATTGGACCTGGCCCCACTACCCCACTACTATATAATTCTTGTCTGATTTTGTTAAATTTATGCAACCAGATTTTGTAATTAAGCTTGTATCTTCTATTCTAACTCCAAATTCACCTGGTAAATATATTCCTGGCTCATTTGTAATTACCATATTCTCTTTTAATGAATTATCATTTTTTTGATTTATAAATGGATGTTCATGAATTTCTAGTCCTACACCATGACCTAAGCTATGAACCAAACTGTAGCCATGTAACTTAAAATCATTATCTACATTTCTGAAAAGAGTTCTAATATCCATGCCTTCTTTCATATCTTTTGCAGTTTGAAGTTGATTTGTAAGAACTAAATCATAAATAGGTTTAATTTTTTCTGGAACAAAACCTGCAAATATTGTTCTTGTCATGTCTGAGCAATAGCCTTTATATTTGCATCCAAAGTCTATTGTAATTGGATCTCCTTCTTCTATTTTTTTGTCTGTTGTTTTTGCATGTGGCTTAGATGAGTTTTTTCCAGATGCAACAATAGTTTCAAATGAAAGACCATCTGTCCCATTTTCAAAGAAATATTTTTCTATTTCATAGGCAATTTGTTTTTCTGTCATGCCAATTTTTATAAATTTAAGCAGGTGGCTAAAGCAATTATCTGTAATGCTACATGCTTTTTGAATAAGACTAATTTCTTCTTCATCTTTAAACATTCTTTGTTTTTCTAAAATGCCATCTGTTTCTTCTAAATTATTTGCTTTATATCTTTCCATATATTTTTTATAAGTTGCATAGGTAATGTAATTTTCTTCAAAACCAACATTATCACAAAAAGAGAAAAAATTTTCATAATCATATTTATTAATGTCTACTACATTAGAAACAATTATTTCATCATCTATTGTTAATATTGATTTTACTTCTTCTAGGTATCTACTATCTGTTATATAGTAGTTTTCCTTTCTAGTAATAAGCAAAACTCCCTCAGCATTAATTCCTGTTAAATACCTCACATTAACAGGATTAGACACTATCATTCCTTGCATATTTAGCCCATTAAGCTTTTCTCTTAACCATTTAATTTTTGTGTTCAATAAAACCACCTACCAACTTATATTTATATTATCCTTGGTACATTCCTAAAGTGAAAATTTTAAAGACAATTGTTATTAATAATTCAAATGGTGTAAAAATGACAATTAGCGAAGCCGCTACAATAAACGGTCCAAATGGAATATATTCGTTTATTTGTTTTCTTCTAAATATTAAAATTACAATACTAATAATTGCTGCAAGCAAAAATGCTATTACTGAAACTATTATAATTGGAAACCATCCAAAAAATAGTCCTAAAGCTCCCATTAGTTTTACATCGCCAAAGCCCATTGCTTCTTTTCCAGCAATTAATCCTCCTATTGAATTTATAAGTAGGAAAATTCCGCCTCCTACAAGCATTCCTAATATGTTATCTGTAAATATGTTTAATCCACGGCTTGTATCTAATATTGCTGTTAAAAATGTGAAGAATAAACCTGTTTCAAATAATGTTAAATTTAGTCTATTTGGAATTATTTGAAGTTTTAAATCAATGCAAAATACACTTAAAAGCATTGGAACTAAAACTGCATATTGTAAAAAAGTTATGCTTACTCCAAACATATATAATAGCACTAAGTATGAAATAGCAGTAAGTATCATTAATATATATTTTGGTTTGCAATTTTTTAAATATTCTGTAAAAAATTGTTTTGAAAAAACTTTTTTATATTCAGGCAAAGCTTTATTACACCAATCTACAAATTGGCCTACAAATAAGCCTATTATTCCAACTAATACATAATTTAAAATATGAATATCATTTATATACATATAATGCTCCTTTTAACTTTAGTTTATTTATTTTTTTCTATTTTCTTTAGATATTTATTTATAATAATTTGTTCTACTGGTCTTTTTATTTTTGTTATAAATATGTCTTTTTTATCTATTGGCTTTACTAAAATAGGAAACATATTGCTTTTATTTGCTCCTACTACATCTGTTAAAATCTGATCTCCTACTACACCAATTTCATTTGACTGCAATTTTAACATTTCTTTTGCTTTATTAAAGCCTTTTTTAAGAGGCTTTTTTGCAAAATAAATATATGGAATATCTAGCTTTTTTGCTACATTTTCTACTTTATTTTTATGATTAGAGTTTGATAATATGCATAATTTTATTTTTTCTGCTTTTAAAGTTTCTGCCCACTCTTTTGCACCTTCAAGTAAGTTTTTGTTGTAGTCAATTAAGGTATTATCTATATCTAGAATAAGACCTTTTAATTTATATTTATTTAATATAGAAATATTAATTTCTTTTACATTATTTAAATAAAGTTTTGGATATAGTATCATTATGCCTCCATTTTTTTACGTTCTTTTCTTTTATTATATTATCAATAGCTTTAATTTTTGTCAAGGAGATTTTTAAGTAAACAAACTAGAATAGAGGCAAAAAGTTCATTTTCAAAAATGAACTTTTTACCTCTATTCCATTAATTTTATTATTTACAAAATCTATGTTTTCCAATGGTTATAGTCATTGGCCTTGACCAAATCCATTTATTTGTTGCTGTATTTGGGTTAAAATAATATATTGCTCCATAAGTTGGGTCCCAACCATTTAATGCATCTTGTGCTGCTTTTTTTGCTGTAGAATTTGGAGTTAAATTTATTTGTCCATCAGATACTGCTGTAAATGCTCCTGGTTGATAAATAACACCTGCTACTGAATTAGGAAATGAACTACTTTTTACCCTATTTAATACTACTGCAGCAATTGCTACTTGTCCTGTATATGGTTCTCCTCTTGCCTCTCCATAAATTATTCTTGTAAGCAAATTTAAATCATTAGAAGTAGTTGAACCAGAACCAGAATTATTAGAAGAGCTAGAAATTCCCATTGCAGCTAATGTTTTTGCTCCTGCAATTCCATCTACTGTTAGCCCATTTTTAGATTGAAAATATCTAACTGCTGCTTGTGTTTGGCTACCATAAATTCCATCTATACTTCCTTTATAATAACCCCATCTTTTTAATTTTGTTTGTATCTGTGTTACTTCATCACCTCTAGAGCCATATTTAGATAATGCTTCTAATTCATTGTTTCTAAAGAATATGTTATATGAAATAAATAAACTAAATGCAAGCACAATTACTACCATCATTATTATTTTCTTTTTATTTTTATGCATAAAAATACACCACTTTCTGATTATTTTTACACATATTTTAACCAAAAGTGGTGTTTTTATACATTAAAAAATTCCAACTATATTGCCATTTTCATCTAAATCTATTTTTTCTGCTGATGGAACTTTTGGAAGTCCTGGCATTGTAACAATTTTTCCTGTTAATACTACTATAAATTCTGCACCTGTTCTTAATACTACATCTTGTACATGAATATTAAATGGTTCTTTACATTCTAAGTTTTTAGCGTCATCTGAAAAAGAATATTGTGTTTTTGCAATGCAAACTGGTAAATTGCTATAACCTAATTTTTCAATTTCTTTTATTTTTTTAATAGCTTCTTCTGAAATTTCTACGTCTTGTGCTCCATAAACTTTAGTAGCAACTGCTTTTATTTTTTCTATTATAGGAGATTCTAATTCATAAGCATAAGTAAAATTAGATGGTTTTTCTACTAATTCAACTATTTTTTCTGCTAAATCTTTAGCACCTTCTCCGCCTTTTTCCCAGCTTTCTATTAAACTTAATTCTATTCCTTTTTCATTTAATTTTTCTTTTAAGAAATTAATTTCTTTTTCTGTATCATGTGTATATTTATTAATTCCTACAATTACATTTAAACCATAACGATCTTTTAGGTTTTCTACATGTCTTTCTAGGTTTGCAAAACCTCTTTCTAAGTATTCTAGGCTTTCTTCTTTTATATTTTCTTTTGGCATTCCACCATGATATTTTAATGCTTTAATTGTTGCTACGCATACTACTGCATCTGGTTTTATATTTGCTTTTCTACATTTTATGTCTAAGAACTTTTCTGCTCCTAAGTCTGCACCAAATCCAGCTTCTGTAACAACATAATCTCCTAGTTTTAAAGCAAGTTTTGTTGCAATTACACTGTTACAGCCATGGGCAATATTTGCAAATGGTCCACCATGTACTATTGCAGGTGTATGCTCTAGGCTTTGTACTAGATTTGGATTTATTGCATCTTTTAAAAGCACTGTCATTGCCCCATCTGCTTTTAAGTCTCTTGCTGTAATAGGTTTATTTTCTTTTGTATAGCCTACTATAATATTTCCTAGTCTTCTTTTTAAATCATTTATATCTGTTGCTAAGCA
>CANQPV010000058.1 GCA_947625825.1 uncultured Clostridia bacterium
ACTCGTACTACGATGATTACATTTATGACGACTGGTCTTATGATGATGACGGCTATGATTACAGTTTCGACTCTGATAACAGCTGGGACTCTGATTGGGACGATGACTGGAATTCCGATTGGGATAATGATTATAGCTGGGACAATGACTATGATTACAGTTACGATTCTGATGATAACAGCTGGGACTCTGATTGGGATGATGACTGGAATTCCGATTGGGATGACGATTATAGTTGGGATTATGACTATGATTACAGTTACGATTCTGATGATAACAGCTGGGACTTTGATTGGGATGATGACTGGAGTTCCGATTGGGATGACGATTATAGCTGGGATTATGACTATGACTACGATTGGTAAGCACAAGATTTTTTCGTAAAATAATTTTACAAACTTCAAGCAATTTCCTATATATTAAATCTCTTACAAAACAAGATGGAGAATTGTATTTATACAGTTCAACTTCCATCTTGTTTTTATTTTACTAAAACATATTATAGTAAAAATTATAATAAATTTATGTGGCTAAAAAACTAGAAAAAGTGCTTAGCATTGCTAAAGCACTTTTATTAACTTAAAGAAAAGATGACTCCTATTTTCTAGAAAACCTAATTATAAATAAATTCCTAAATAGCTAAAAATAAATTTTACAACATAGAAAATACCCATAATTAAAGCAAATTTCCAAAAATAAGATTTGTTTTCTGCCTCTCCTGATAAATCTTTAATAGCAAAGAATAGAAGAACAGTATATAAAACACTACAAAAAGATGAGAAATGACTAGTAATTTTTGAAATTCCAGATCCAAATATTACAAGTAAGTTAACAATATCAGCAATAACAACTGGAATATGTGCAAGTACTATTGTAGATGCAATAGTCAAGAAAGATTTATCTTTCTTCTTATTAAAAATATAAATTAAGCCAGATAAAACAGCAATGCTAATAATTGGTGCAACTAATACTTTTATAATATCAAGAATATTTGGAAGTAAGTTTCTAAAGAAATATGAAAAACTTCCATATACTCCAAAAATATATCTATTAGCAATTGAAAATACTTCGCTTATAAATAATGCAATAAGCCAAACTAATAATGTAATAATAGCAATTTTCAAAAAGCTAGATTTATTATCAGAAGCACATTTTTCAACTTCTTCTAAAGGATTTTTAAAAAATGAAGAGAAAAAGCCTTTAGCAGCTTTAGAATCCTTTTTTAAATCAGTACTTTTAATAGTTTCTTTTATTTGTTCTACAGTTTGCTTTGTTTCATTTTTTAATTCTTCAGAAGAATAATTTAAAATAACGGTTTTGTCACTTACTTCTGAACTATTTTGCTCACCTGCTTCATTTTGAGTATTTTCATTACTTTGCTCGGTTGTTTCATTTTGAGTATTTTCTGTACTTTGCTCGGTTGTTTCATTTTGAGCATCTACACTATTTTGCTCATTTGCTTCATCTTGAACATTTTCATTATTTTGTTCGTTAACTTCATTTTGAACATTTTCATCAATTTGCTCATTTTTATTTTCTTGATTTTCCTCCATATATATAGCCCCTTTCTATGTAAACTAAAATTATTAAACTATAAATTAACAAAAAAGTAAATAGTAAATTAATAAAAATATATTTTATAATTAAAAAAATATTACATAAAAGAATATATTTTTTTCAAAATGGGTATTCTAAAATTAAAATTATATGATAAAATAATTACGAAGAAGAAAGGAGATAGATTAATGGATAAAAATGAAGCAGAAGAATTAAAGAAAAAGTTATTTAATCAAAAAGAAAATGGATGGAAAGAAAAATCTGAACAAGAAAGACAAGCAATTTTTGATTATGCAAATGGCTATATAAATTATATGAATAGGTCAAAAACAGAAAGAGAAATAATTGAAAATTCTGAACAAATAGCTAGAGAGCATGGGTTTAAATCAATATACGAATATGAAAGCCTAAATGCCGGAGATAGAGTTTATTATAATAACCGCGGGAAAAGCATGTATTTAGCAGTAATAGGAAATCAAAATATTGAAGATGGAATAAATATTGTTGGAGCACATGCAGATTCGCCAAGACTAGATTTAAAGCCAAATCCATTATATGAAGATTCAGGATTTGCATACTTAAAAACACATTACTATGGAGGAATAAAAAAATATCAATGGACTGCAATTCCTCTTAGCATACATGGTGTTATTGTAAAAACAAATGGTGAAAAAATAAATGTAAAAATAGGTGAAGATGAGCAAGATCCAATTTTTACAATTACAGATTTATTACCACATTTAGCACAAGAACAGATGAAAAAGAAATTAGCAGAAGCAATTGATGGGGAAGATTTAAATCTATTAATAGGAAGCATTCCATTTGAAGCAGACGTATCAGAAAAAGTAAAATTAAATATATTAAACATTTTAAACCTAAAATATGGAATTACAGAAAAAGACCTACTAAGTTCTGAATTAGAGCTAGTACCAGCAATGCCATGCAGAAGCATGGGCTTTGATAGTAGCATGGTAGCAGGTTATGGACAAGATGATAAAATATGCGTATATACGTCTTTAACAGCACTTATGAATATACAAAACCCAAACAAGACAGCAGTTTGCATTATATCAGATAAAGAAGAAATAGGAAGTATGGGAAATACAGGAATGGAATCACATGTATTTGACACCTTCATATCAGAAATATTAAATAAACTAGGTGTAAATCGTCCTAATTTATTAGATAAAGTATTTTGCAATTCTAAAATGTTATCTGCAGATGTAGACGCTGGATTAGACCCAATTTATGCTAGCGTATCAGAAAAAAATAATAGTTCATACTTAGGAAGAGGAGTTGGACTTAATAAATATACAGGAGCAAAAGGAAAAACTGGCGCATCAGATGCAAATGCAGAATTTGTTGCAGAAATAAGAAGAGTATTTGAAGAAAACAATGTTAGATATCAAATTGCAGAGCTTGGAAAAGTAGATGTAGGCGGTGGAGGAACCATTGCATATATTTTAGCTAATAAAGGAATTGATGTTATAGATTGCGGTGTACCTGTACTTTCAATGCATTCACCTTATGAAGTAACTAGCAAATTTGACTTATTTGAAGCATATAGAGCTTACGAAGCATTTTGGAAAAATTAAAAAATAATTAGAAGAAAACTATTTTTTCTAAAGTTAATAAAAAACGGCCAAATTTTTAGGCCGTTTTTTTGAGGTTCTATTTTGCACTGTGAGTTTGCCAAACCTTGCACTTCCTTTCAAGACCGTCACACTCTTTAGGTTTCGGACAAATGTGACTACCTTTTAAAGCACACATGGTTGTTTGACTTTTTTGTTTTGTCTTTTGCTCTTGGTCTTTCATGGAAGCCCCTCCTTATATAAGTCATACAAATATTATATGCATGTAAAGTTTAAAATAGAACTAAAAAATTATTATAAAATAATTATTTATTCTTTACATTATTGACTATTAGAATTTTCTTTTTAATGCTATTATTAATAAAGTTGACATAGCTACTGTTACTAATGCAAATCCTAAATAATCTGAAGTACCTGTTTTTGGTGTTTCATCTTTGCTTGGTGCTTCATTTTCTTTGTAAACAGCTGTTAATTCTATGTTATCAGTGATTGGTGTATCTTCACTAAATACTTTATTATCTCCTGTAACAAACTTAACAAAAACTTTTCCATTTATATTTTTTACATCATCCAAATTATATTTAGATAAAGTATCATTTTTAGTTACTACTAATTTTTTAGTTAATTCATTATAATTAATAGTTACTATTACAAAATTTTCTTCTTCCATATCAGAGTTTTTAATATCTATATCGCTATTGTTTTTTGTTTCATAAATAATAGTATTGTTTCTATCAGTAATAAATATTGAATCTTCAGTAACAAATAGTTTATTTGCTGATCCTACTTCATTTTCAATAGTTAATTGAGATTTAGTTTGAGGATCTTCATAAAGAATGGCTTTGCTAATTGATTTAAGAGTACCATTCATTACCAATTTTGGATTAGTATTTACAGGGTTAGTAGTTGATTTTCCAACTTCTATTCCTACAGTAGTATTTAAATTTAAATCTCTAATTTCAATTACACCACCATTTGCTATAAGCCCAGTATATTTACAATCGCTAATTGTTACGCCATCTAAAACTAGAGTACCATTTCCATAAGCTTGAGCTCCCTGTTTAGGTCCATGTTTTAATATCATATTTTTTAAGGTAAGAGTTCCTGCTGTAGAAGTAATTATTGATTGATTACCAGATCCTCCTTTACCATACCAAGTATCATCTCCTGATATTGTAAAACCATTACCATTAATAGTTACATCTTTGGTAATATCAGTTAAAGGACCCGATATTGTTATAGAATTAGTTAATGTAATAGCATCTATTTCACCACTATTTACTTTAGATATAGCATCTTTTAATGTTGTTTCATTAGATGCAGATAGACTAGCAGCATTACAAACACTTGGAATCAATAGTAATATTCCTATTAGTATTATAGCAAGTAATAAAATTTTTTTCATATAATTCATTTTTTCACCTCCTACTTCTTCTGCGCATTTTGTTTTAACAGAATTATTATTATTATGTCGATATTTGCGAATATTATTACAAAATTAAATATTACATTTTTATAACATTTTTGTAACAAACAAGTTACAAATTAAAAAAACACAACAAACAAGGTTATAAAATGCTTGATACTCTAAGAAAATATGGATATAATACAAAATCTTGCTTTTAATTTTATAAAAGCAAGATTTTGTATTGTTTACAAATAAGTAAATTTATGTTTAACTAAAAATAACATTAAAATTTACAGAATAAATAATACAAAAGATGGAAATAATAAACCAAAAGAAAAAGGAGGAATTTTAAAATGACAGCAAACCGTTACGAGAGTAGAGAGAGAGAGAGAGAGAGAGAGCTATAATTTAAATAAGAGAGGAGAAGTAGGTTTAAATGAAAATAAACCCAATTTTTTAAGCACTGCAAATTATGCTAAAGGTATAACATT
>CANQPV010000059.1 GCA_947625825.1 uncultured Clostridia bacterium
AAGGAAAAAATGAAGGCTAGAATTCACTCATTTGAATCTTTTGGAACTGTTGACGGACCTGGAATAAGGTTCGTTATCTTCATGCAAGGTTGTAGCTTAAAATGCAAATATTGTCATAATAGAGATACTTGGGATTTATGTGGTGGAACAGAATATACTTTAGAAGAAGTTTTAGAAAAAATAGAAAAGTATAAAAATTATTTTATGCCATCAGGTGGAGGTGTTACTGTTAGTGGCGGTGAGCCTTTACTTCAAATAAAATTTGTTACTGAACTTTTTACTATTTTAAAAAATAAAAATATTCATACAGCAGTTGATACTTCTGGAAATTTTATTATTACAGAAGATATTAAAAAATTAATTGATTTAACTGATTTATTTTTGTTAGATATTAAATGTATTAATGATGAAATTTGCAAAGATTTAACAGGTGTTTCTAATAAGTTAGAGCTTGAATTTGCTAAATATTTAAGCAGTATAAAAAAAGACATGTGGATTAGGCAAGTTATAGTTCCTGGAATAACTGATAAGGAAGAAGATTTGCTTAAGTTAAGAGAATTTATTAATTCCTTAAACTGTGTAAGAAATGTGGAGTTTTTGCCTTATCATGATATGGGTCGCTTTAAATGGGAAGATTTAGGTCTTAAATACCCACTTGAAGGAATTAGAACTGCTAATATAGATGATGTTAAAAGGGCAAGAAAGTTAGTTTTAGAATAGAAATTTACTCTTTTACTAACTTTCTTAGTCCAAATGTTATAAAGTAAATTGCCCCTGAAATTAATACAATTATTGGACCTGTAGGTATATTCCAGTAATATGAAATAATTAATCCTGCTATTCCAGAAAATAAAGAAAATATTACTGAAAATAAATGATAACTTCTCATACTTTTTGCAATATTTCTACTAGATGCTGCTGGCAAAATAAGTAATGAATTAATTAATAATATGCCTATCCAACGAATTGATATCATAACAATAATTGCAATTAATACAACAAAAACATTGTCTATTAATTTTGTATTAATTCCTTTACTTTTAGCAAGAGCTTCATTTATGCTTAACACATTTAACTTATTAAATGTAAAATACCAAAATGCAATCACTGCAATAAATGCTAAAAATAAGTACAATATTTCTGTATTACTAATGCTTAATATATCTCCTACTAAATAGCTAGAATATTTATTAAAGTTTCCGCCGTGAAGCAAGCATTGCTAATCCAAGTGCAATTGCAATTGATGAAAATACGCTAATAATTGTATCTGCGCCATAGGTAGTTTTATTTTTTACAAAGTTTAATAGCAAAGCAAAAATAACTGCAAAGAAAATCATTGAAATATTCATATTTGTAATCCCAAGTACCATTCCTATTGCAATTCCAGTTAAAGCTGAGTGCCCTAATGCATCTGAAAAAAATGCCATTTTATTATTTACTATCATAGTTCCTAATATTGCAAAAATTGGCGTTGCTAAAATTATAGCAATCAAAGCATTTTTCATGAAAGTATATTCTATAAATTCAAATGGAAAAATTCCTTCTAATATACTATATATTGCTTCCATAATTACTTTATTATTCCTTTCCAAATCTATTTTGAAATTCTAAGCTGTTAAATACTTCTTCTGGTGTTCCTTCTTTTATTACT
This sequence comes from uncultured Clostridia bacterium, assembly GCA_947625825.1. Classification (GTDB taxonomy): domain Bacteria; phylum Bacillota; class Clostridia; order TANB77; family CAG-508; genus CAG-273. The sequence goes on from CANQPV010000059.1 coordinate 1,652, forward strand.
TCTTTATCTAGTAAAATTACTTTGTCTGCATATTTTTTTACTAGTTCTAAGTCATGTGAAACTAATAATATAGACATATCGTAATTTGTTTTTAAACTATTTACAATTTCATAAAAATCTCTTGTACCATTTTTATCTATTCCTGAAACTGGTTCATCTAATATTAACAAATTAGGTGTTGGTTTTGTTGCAATTGCTAAAAGTACTCTTTGAAGCTCTCCTCCAGATAAATCTCCTATGCTTTTATCTATTAATTTTTCTGCACCAAATATTTTTAGTTGTTCTTTTATTTCTTTATAAATTTTCTTATCTTTTTTTAAGAATACTGGTATATGGCAAATACAAGATGCAAATAGGTCATATACTGTAGTTGGCATATGTTTTTCTATGTTAATAGATTGTGGCACATAGCCAATTTTTATTTTTTTTGTTAAGTTTTCTTTTATGTCCATAAAAGTAATATTTCCAGTATGTTCTACTTCTCCTAAAATAGCTTTTAATAAAGTAGATTTTCCTGCTCCATTTCTACCAATAATTACAGTTAGTTCTCCACAGTGAATATGAATATTTACATTTTTTAGTACAACTTCTTTTCCAAATTTTACACTTATATTATTTATTTTTGTGCAGTGAAGCCCACAAGCTACTGGTTTTTCCATAATTATTCACCTATTTTCTTTAAAATTTCTAAGTTCTTAGTCATTGCATCTAAATATGCATTTTTATTATTTTCTCCTGATATTGCTGAATTTAGTTCTACAATTTGCGCTCCTGTTTCATTTGCTAAAGCTTGAGCATTATTTAAATTATTTTCTTCGCTAGTAAAGATTAATTTTATATTTTCTTGCTTCATTTTTTCTATTATATTTTTCATAGTATCTGCAGATAATGTGCTTTCTTCATGATTTGTTTCAATATATGTAGTTTCCATATTTATGCTATTTGCTAAGTACACTAAGGCTTCATCTAAACAAATTACTTTTTGAAATTTTAATTTTGATAGTTGCATATCATAGTTAGCTTTTAATTGATTTAAACTATCTACATATTTTTGGCAATTTTCAGTATATATTTTACTATTTTCAGAATTATAATTACATAACTCTTTTGAAATTGTTTCTACTTGTTTTATATAATTTTCAATGCTTGTCCATATATGTGGGTTTATGTTTTCATTACTTTTTAATGTATTTGTAACTTCTGTGCTACTATTAATAATATTTAAATTTTGGTTTGTTTCTATTATTTTATTCATAAATTCTTCTAAGCCTAGGCCATTTTGTATAAAAATATTAGCATTTTCTATTTTTTTCATGTCTAAAGTAGAAAGTGTATAATCATGTAAGCAGCCGCACGTTATTTTGTGTTAAACATACCTCTTCTACTCCTTTAGCATTTTCAGTTAAGTTCATTGCTATTATATGAATTGGATAAAATGAGCTTACTATTTTTAAGTTGCTACTTTGCTCTTTAGGCTTATTTCTATTAATAGTTACTAAAACTATTAATACTGCTAAAACAAGCAATATAGTAAAAATTATTTTTACTTTTTTGTTCAATGTAATTTCCCCTTTAACATTAATTTCATTTAATAATAACATAATATTTAATGTTTTTCAATACGTAAAATGCCTTAAAATTTGACATTTTTTGCTATTTACTATATAATTAAAATATATTTTTTATAAAGGATGTGTTAATATGCTTTCCGCACAGGTATGTTCTAACTGTAAGTATTGTACAGACTGTCCTAAGCGGAAAGACTGTGCAATAAGGAAAATTTTCTATTCGGAATCTGAGTACTTAAAATGGAGAATGGAAGTTATGGATTCTGCTAGTGCACTATCTAATTTAATATTTCCATATTCTCTTTACCATCAAGTTGCTTTAATATCTCGAATAGAAGTAAAACTTATGGATGAAAGAAGAAAAGAGGAACTTAAACTTCATCCTACTTATTCGCAAGACTAACATTTTCTACTGCCATTTATAGTATACTTGGCAAAAAGAAACTACTAACAAAAATGTTAGTAGTTTTTTTATTATATTATTCTTGTGTATATGGTAATATAGCTATTTGTCTAGCTCTTTTTACTGCTAGAGTAATATCTCTTTGATGAATTGCACATGCACCTGTTGCTCTTCTTGGAAGTATTTTTCCTTTATCATTAATGAATTTTCTTAATTGATCTGCATTTTTATAATCTAATTTTAAGTTTTTATCTGCACATAATGGGCATACCTTTTTTCTTACTTTTCTAAATTTAGGATTATAATCTTCATCATTATTTCTGACATTTCTTTTATTATTTTTCTTGTCTGACATTTTATTTACCCCCTATCTTTTTTGTCTTTTTATAGCTTAATTTATAACATAACTGTTTTTTATTTAAAATGGTAGATCATCGCCTGAAGAGATTTCAAAATCTGAATTAGAATTAGCATTAGGCATTGTTCCAAATGTGGCATCAAAGTTATTTGATTCTCCCATTTCTCCATCTCTTTTGCTATCTGCAAAATATGCTTCTTCTGCTACTACTTCTGTCATATAATGTTTTTGTCCTTGTTCATCATCCCAAGTTCTAGTTTGTATTCTACCAATTATTCCAACTTGTTGACCTTTTTTAAAATATTTACTACAAAATTCACCAAGTTTGCTCCATGCAACAACATTTATAAAGTCTGCTTGTCTTTCTTCTCCTTGTCTAACAAATCTACGATTTACTGCTAAACTAAAAGATGCAACTAAAGTATTATTTGTTTGTGTGTATCTTACTTCTGGATCTCTTGTTAAACGACCCATTAAAATTACTTTGTTCATTTTTTAAACCTTACCTTTCTATAAATTAAGCCCCTTATTTATCTTTTTTTAGGTATTTAATTATTCTGCTTTTACAGTAATGAATTTAATTACTTCATCTATGATTCTGTAATTTCTTTCTAATTCTGCAATTAAACTTGGTTTTGCTTCGAAGTTTATTACTACATAATAGCCTTCTTTGTTTTTCTTAACTTCATAAGCTAGTTTCTTTTTGCCAAGTTCTTCTACCTTTTCTACTTTTCCGTCATGATTGATTAATTCTGTAAACTTTTGAGATAAGTCTTTAACTTTTTCTTCTTCTACAGATGGATCAATAATGACAACACTTTCGTATTTGTTCATTATATTTTCACCTCCTTATGGATATAACCTGCAATTAAATTGCAAGTAAGGAATAATTTTCCTTAATAACATTACCATTTTACCACAGTTTTTACTAAAGTGCAAGAAAAATTTTTACGATTTTTGCACTCCTTAATTAAAAAACTAAATTCTAGGTAAAGCTCAACTGGAATTTAGTTTTTTTCAAAAATGATATAATTATATTA
>CANQPV010000060.1 GCA_947625825.1 uncultured Clostridia bacterium
ATTGCAGGTGATATTAAAGATACTAATTTTTGTGATAAAATTGTAGATGAAACTATGAAAAAATTTGGTAAAATTGATATTTTAGTGAATAATGCAGGTGTTCAATATCAGCAAAAAAGTTTACTAGATATAACAGATGAGCAATTTGATTTAACAATGAAAACTAATATATATTCTATGTTTTACTTAACGAAAAGAGCTTTAAAGCATATGCTTCCTGGCAGTAGTATTATAAATGTAACATCTATAACGACTTTTAAAGGAGAGCCAGAATTAATAGATTATGTAACAAGCAAAGGCGCTATAGTTGGTTTTACAAGGTCACTTGCTACCAATTTAGCAGAAAAAAATATAAGAGTAAATGCTGTATCTCCTGGTGTATTTTGGACACCTCTTCAACCTGCTTGTTGGGAAGCAGAGAAAATACCTACACTTGGCTCAGATGCACCTATGGGAAGGGCTGGCCATCCTTATGAAATAGCACCTCTTTTCATTTATTTAGCAAGTTCAGACTCTTCATATGTTACAGGTCAAGTTATGCATATTAATGGCGGTGAATATAAAGGATAGCTTATTATTAAATTTTATTATTTAAAAGCACATTATATTTAATGTGCTTTTTTATTTTATAAGAAAAATCGAAGATTTTTGCTATAAAACAAGGTTAAGTTACCTTAGGCTGTGCGGTTTGCAAAGCAAACCTGTACATGTGGGAAACTACTTTTCTTATATTTTCATAATAATTTTAAAATTTTTTTAAAAAATTGCTACAAATCATTGTGATTTGTAGATTTTTGTGATATATTGTGTTTAATTCGATTAGGAGGATTAATATGAATTATATTAATGGCTATGATAGCAAAACTGATGAAGAATTAGTTAGTATAATTCGCACCGGCGACAAAAACGCAACTGAAGTCTTACTTAAAAGATATCAAGACCTAGTAAAATACAGCACTAGTAAGTTTTTCTTATATGGTGGAGACGAAAATGATGTATTTCAAGAAGGTATGATAGGTCTTTATTATGCAATTAAAAACTATAAACAGGATTCTGGTGCCTCTTTTAAAACTTTTGCTAAGTTATGTATAGATAGACATTTAATAACTGCTATTAAGTTATCTAGTCGTCAAAAACATTTGCTTTTAAATAATGCAATATCTATAAATTCAACTATGGAAAGTGACGAAAATTCTAATGAAGTAATAAATTTCTTAAAAGATGAAAATAGCGAAGATCCTTCTGAAATAGTTTTAAGAAATGAATATTTAAAAGAATTAACTTCTGAAATAACAAAAAATTTAAGTTCTAAAGAATTAGATGTGTTAGAGCAATTTAAAACAGGAAAAAGCTATGCAGAGATTGCAAATTTGTTAAATTGCAATGTTAAGTCTGTTGATACAGCTTTAACTAGAATAAGAAGAAAAGCAAACAAGATTCAAGAAAAATTTGATAATGAATAATTAAAAATAGCATTTATATATTTTAAAAAATATATGATGCTATTTTTAATTTTAAAGTGTATACAAATGCCTATAAATATGATATAATTATTTTGTTCTTTATGTAAATATGGAAGTGAATAATATCATTTCTAAAAAGAAAGGATGTGAAAATTACTTAAGTTTACTCTAAAAGTCAATCAATTCAAAATTAATTAAATTAAAAAGGAGTTTTTAGCAATGGAAAAAACTAATAACAACAAATTTTGGAACCGGCGTATTACCCTACTACTTGTGCTATTAGTTTTGGTAGCGCTTGTAGTAAGCATATCAACAGTTTCTAAAGAAACTGCACCCACAATTGACGAATATGGTAATATTACTAGAACCTACGACCAGCTTCTTCCTTACATTGATGAACAGCCCAAAGACTTTCTTGAAAGTCGGTATGAATCATACATTCCAAGCATAATTCAAGAAGACATTGAAAGGATGATGAATTCTGAAGAAAACATTAGCATTAATTATACTGACAAAAACCTTGAATCTTATATAGAAATTTCTAAAGATGAGGATTCTACAACTGGTATAGAAGTGACAATATATACTGCTAAAGACTATACAACATGTCGTTACGTCTCTAATCACATTTCGTTTTATAAAAGCAAAGATTGCATTAATGTTTATGGTACATGGCTCGGCAGATATTTAGATGGATATTCAATTAATACAAAAACTTCAGAGTTTGATTTTATATCTATCGATACGACAGTAGACCTTATTGGAGTAAATCGTGAGTTTGATACTATACGCCCTTTTTCTAAGAATGCTACTCTTTGCAAAAATGGAAACGAGTTTATGCTTTATAGGTATGGAGAGCAACTTGGAGAAACAGCAACATTTCCTGGTGGAGAAATTGTAGATTTTAATTACTACTATATCTTAGATGACCAAAATGATTTGTATTATTTGTACTATTGTACAAGTACTGAAGATGCATGGATTCATTTCTCTTTAGTTGACAAAAATATTTCTCAAATTGATGCTAATGAATTTAACTCTAATAATTTTTTGAGAACAGAAGGAGGCATTAAATACCCCTATTATGAAAAAAATGGCAAAAGATATGTTGGAGTAACCAATTATAATTTAGAAAGGTTTTATGGTCAAAATCTTGGTATTTACAATGATGAATTGGCGCCTAGCAATATAGATTTTAAGGTAACCGTTGTTGAAATTTCCAAACCTTTAGCTTCTCGCATCGTATTTCGTTGTAATAAACAATCTAAACTTTACGATTATGACTGGTTCATTCGCTATTACTATAATGCAAATGATCAAGAGTTATATGAAGAAGAACGTATAAATGGTTTGGACGCTGAGCTTAGTACAAAGCTTTCAGATGCAGATATTGCAGAATTTGATGGAAAAGAGATAACAATAGAAGAAATTCCAAATGTTATTTCGCAGTTAAAACAAGTATATGCTCGTTATGAAGACGAAGCACGTTATTATGAGTAAACAGTAATTTTCAAAATAAAATAGCAATTAGAGTCCTTATTTAGGCTCCGATTGCTATTTTATTTCTCATATTATAATTTTTATATAAAAATAGTGGGAAAATAAATTTACTACTATTTTGGTGCAGCTGGAGGGATTCGAACCCCCGACCTTTCGGTTCGTAGCCGAATGCTCTATCCAACTAAGCTACAGCTGCATAACAATATAATTATATAGTGAAATTCAAAAATATTCAATAGAAAATATTAAAAAAACTTGCAAAATCAAAAAAAGTGTGCTATAGTATATTGGTAGCGAATAAATCGAGGCGTAGCGCAGTTGGTAGCGCGCGTGGTTTGGGACCATGAGGTCGCAGGTTCGATCCCTGTCGCCTCGACCAAAAAAGTGTTGAAACAAGCGAGTTTCAACACTTTTTATTTTTATTTAAAATTATTCAAAGTCATCAAAAACCTTAATAAATAAGCATTTTTCCTATTTAAGATTATTTGAGATTATTTGCATAAATACAGCGTTATGGGGTTTTTCCTAGAGTTTTTCCTAGACAGTCCAAAAAAAGTGTCTAGGAAAAACTAAATTCATGTATTGCTTATGTATCAAGAGTTACATCAATTTTTCATGGAGTTTTTCCTAGACTTTTCCTAGACAAAATTATATAAAATTATTCAAAATTATTTGTAATATTTTTTTATACATTTCCTTAGTATATGTTTATTATATAAATTATAATAAAATATTGAAAAAAATAAAGCAATATTATAAAATATAAATTGTTCAAGAAAGGAAGAATAAATGAATAGACAAATAGGTAAAATAAGTAAAAAAGTTATAAGAATATTAAACTTACAATACGAAGAAGAACAGCCAATTTTTATAGGTGATGCAAATATAAAACATATGAAAGAAGAACATCCAAATGATTTTAAAAAATATGGTTCAAACATAGAAGATATAATAAATCACCCTACATATCTAGCAAGAAATGAAAAGAAAAAATCTATAGAATTTATAAAAGAATACAAAGTAGATAATGAATTTGTATTAGTTGCTGTAAGAGTAAGTAATAATAATGTTCATTTTGCTAGAACTATGTATATTATGGCACAAGAAAAAGTGGAAAAATATTTTAGATACAATTATTTTTATAAATTTTAACTTGAAAAAAAATAAAATGTATGTTAAAATAAAATTAACATATAATAATAAAGAAAGTTTCTGAGGACGGAACTGGTAGCCGTAGCCCATCGTAAAGGTGTAGGAGATGTGGGAGTACCAACCCACCTAAACTTTCTTGAACAAAAAGAGTGTCAGAAATGGCACTCTTTTATTACTTCCTAAAATTAACTTTTTCTATAAATGAATTTACTAATCGCTTTAATCTTTCTTTTGAAAAATCAAATAATAAACTAACATATTCTAAAGTTTTATCAATATAATCTTTAAGTTTTATAACTTCAGTTTTTAAAGTTTCATTTTCTCGTTTTAGGTTATAATTCTCTGCTTGTATTTTTTCAGCTCTATATATGGTATCATCTACAATATGTTTAACTTTGGTATATCTTTTAGCAAGTTTATTATACTTACTAATTACTCGCCTATAATCTTTTTGCATATCATCAATATTATTTGTTACTTTTTCTTGCTCTAAATTTTCATTACTTTTAAATATTTCTTGCATTTCATAATTAGTAATTTGTTTTAGTTTTTCTGTTTGTATATGTTTATTATCAGTAGTATTTCCTCTTTCTAAATCAAATCCAGATTTTATCATATATGAATAGAAATTATCTTGTAGCCTTTTATAACTATCTTTTCCTTTCCAGTATTCACTACAAGCAATTTTATCTATTTCATTTCCGCTTTTATCTTTTGTATGTACTACTGGAACGAAGACTAGGTGCATGTGTGGAGTACTTTCGTCATTATGTATTTTTGCAGACAAAATATATTGTTCTCCTAAATTTTTGTAATTTGCTACAAATTTATATGCAGTTTGAAAATATCTCTTTGTTTCTTCTTCTCCAATGCTAT
>CANQPV010000061.1 GCA_947625825.1 uncultured Clostridia bacterium
AAGTTATAAATGAATAGTTATTTTAATATATTAAAATTAGGTGATTTTTTATATGTTAATTAAAAGTATAAAATTATCTAAAAAGCGAATATTAGCAATTAGTATTACTTCTCTATTAATTGTTTTTATATTGTTTGGATTTTTTCTTGTTCAAAAATACGGATTTTTTAATTTGTCTCAAAAGAATAGCAATAATGAAAACAATAATTCTAAACAAAATGATACTAATTTTGAAAATATAGCATTAGAGCAAAATAGTATAGAGTTCCAGCAAAACGCTATGCCTGATAATACCACTTCTGAACCAAAAGAAGATACAAATTATATTAAATGGTTTGAATTTAATGTGAGTTATGATGTCCTGCAAAAAACAGCTAATTTAGATATTTCTTCACATGTGAAAGATGAACAAGTTAAATATAATTGGATAGAACTTATTTCTTATCTTGCTTGTAAGTATGGTAACAATTTTTCTAAATTTAAACAAAAAGATTTAGATAATATTGTTTCAAGTTTAAAAAACGGTGAAACTATTGATAACATTACAAAAGATATGAAAAATTATTCATATTATTATGAGGGTTATGAAGCTGTTTTATCTCAATTTATTGGCGAATATTATGCTACAAATGTAAATTCTTCTGCTGCTAAAGTTATTACTAATGCTAAAAGTAATTCTACTGCCTATGAAAATAGCAATTCTACTAATATTAAAGCCAATAATTCCATAATAGAAAGTTCTTTCGCGGATGTATACGGTATAAAAGCTTTTCATCCATTGGCACAAGGTTATAGCTATTCTCATTATGATGACTTTGGAAATTCTAGATCGTATGGTTATAAAAGATTACATTTTGGAAATGATTTAATGGGAAGCATTGGCACACCTGTAGTTGCTGTAGAATCTGGCTATATAGAAGCTATTCGGTTGGAATCAATATGGTGGTTGGAGAATTGGAATTAGAAGTTTTGATAAAAAACGTTATTACTATTATGCTCATTTAAGAAAAGGTCACCCTTACGCCGAAGATATTTATGAAGGTAAAATTGTTCAAGCTGGTGATGTAATAGGTTATCTTGGCATGACTGGCTATAGTACTAAAGAAGATACTAATAATATAAATGTACCTCATTTGCACTTTGGAATACAATTAATTTTTAATGAGGTCCAAAAAGATGGACCAAACCAAGTTTGGGTTGATGTATATAATTTAGTTGATTTTTTAAAGAAAAATAGAAGTACTTCTATTATGAATAACAGCAAAACTAAAGATTACATACGAAAATATGAGATAATTGACCCTATTGTTCCAGAGTAAATAGTTATAATTACATAAAAGCTAGAATAGTACTAGTTTTGCAGTTTTGAAAGGCCCCGTTCTGGCCATTCTTCTTTGAATTTGCTTGACTAGCAACGGGCATTTGAAAAACAAAAAACTAGTACCATTCTAGTGATTAAGTTATAAAACGTTTATTTTACATCATACCAATTGTCTGCTTCTGAAACTTCTACTTCTAAAGGTACTGCTAATTTCATTGCTTGTTCCATACAATCTTTTAAAATTTGTTTTACTCTTTCTTTTTCTTCTATTTTACATTCTATTAGTAATTCATCATGAATTTGAAGAATAATTTTTGCATTTAATTTTTCTTCTTCTAATTTATTAAATACTTTTATCATTGCTATTTTCATAATGTCTGCTGCTGTGCCTTGTATAGGGGTATTCATTGCTGCTCTTGTGCCAAACTGCCTTACCATATAATTATTAGAAGAAAGTTCTGGAATGTATCTTCTTCTATGGAATAAGGTTTCTACATAACCTTGCTCTTTTGCCTGCTGTGTAATATTATCCATAAATCTTTTTACACCGCTATATTTTTCTAAATATTGTTCAATATATTGCTCAGCTTTTTTTCTTCCAATTTTTAATTGTTCTGCTAGTCCAAAGCCACTTATTCCATATACAATACCAAAATTAACTGCTTTTGCTGCTGTTCTTTGCTCTTTAGTAACTTCTTCTAGTGGAACATTAAATACTTTTGAAGCTACTTGTTTATGAATATCTTCTTCATTTTGAAAGGCTTTTCTCATATTTCTATCTTTTGAAATATGAGCTAATATTCTTAGTTCAATTTGAGAATAATCTGCATCAATAAAAATATTTCCTTCTGTAGCTTTAAATGCTTTTCTAACCTGTTTGCCAAACTCTATTCTTGTAGGAATATTTTGTAAGTTTGGTTCTGTAGAACTAATTCTACCAGTTGCAGTAATTGTTTGATGAAAATATGAATGTATTTTTTTAGTTTTAGAATTAATATATGGTATTAATCCTTCTACATAAGTAGAATTTAACTTCATTAAACTTCTATATTCTAAAATTTTATCTATTACTGGATGCTCCGGTCTTAGTTTTTCTAAGATATCTACATCTGTTGAATAACCAGTTTTTGTTTTCTTATATACAGGAAGTTTTAACTTTTCAAATAAAATAGTTCCTAATTGCTGAGTAGAATTTATATTAAATTCTTCACCACATAAATTATAAATGTTCTGCTTTAATGAATTTATTTCTTCTTTTAATTTATCTCCAAAAGCTATTAATTCTTGTTTATCTGCATATATTCCTTCATATTGCATACTACCTAAAACTTTTACAAGTGGCATTTCAATATTATTAAATAGTTCTATTGAGTTTAGCTCTTCTAATTTTTTAAGCATTACTTCTTGTAATTTTGCAATAGCATATACACTTATAGAATTTTTATGTTTTTCAAAGTCTAAGTTAGAATCTTCCATTTGAAATAATGTCATTTGAGTTTCTTTATTTTCTTTTACACCCATAGCTTCTAAATATTGCATAATATCTATATTTAAATATTGTTTTGATAGTTCTTCTAATTTGTAATTACTATTTGTTGGATTTAAGTCATAAGCTGCAATTTCTGCATCAAAGAAAATTCCTTCTTCACAAATTCCAATTTGTTTTAAAAGTACGTAATCTTCACTTAAATGATAGCCATACTTTAAAATTTCTTTACTTTCTAAAATATCTTTAAAATAAGAAAGCCAAAGCTCTTTATTATTTTCCATTTTAACTTCATAAACTTTACTGCCATAATAAATATAAATTGCAGTTATATCCTTATGAATAATTTTTCCATCTTCGTTACTTGAATCTAGTTTAGCAAGTAAATAATATAGCTTTTTATCTTCTTTTATTTTCTTCAATAATTCTTGAATTTTTTCTTGCTCATTTATAGAAATGGTTTCCATTTCAAATAAGTTTTCTAAATTTTCTGTTTGGCTAACTGAAGATTCTCCTTGTAAATCAAAACGTTCAATATATCTATTGAAGTTTAATTCTTTAAATTTTGTAAAAACTTCCTCCTTATTCCATTCTTTTATTTTAAAATCTTCTATTTGTTCATCAATTGGAACAGCTATATTTATAGTACCTAAAGTTTTAGAAAGCTCTGCTAATTCTTTATTTTCTACTAATTTTTCTAACATTTTTGGCTTTAAATCAGCTTCATTATTTTCAATTGCACTATATAAATTTTCAATAGAATGATATTTTTTTATTAATTCTAATGCTGTTTTTTCTCCTATTCCTGGAACACCTGGAATATTATCAGAAGTATCTCCCATTAAGCCTTTTACATCTATTAATTGCCTTGGTGTAACACCATATTTTTTTATAATTGCTTTTTTATTAAAAGTGTCTACTTCTGTTTTTCCCACTTTTGTATGAGGAATACGTACTTTTATCTTTTCAGAAGTTAGCTGAAATGTGTCTCTATCTCCAGAAACAATTGTAACATCTAAGCCTTTTCTTTCTGCTTTTTTACAAATTGTTCCTAAAACATCATCTGCTTCATAGCCTTCTTTTTCTATAATTTTAATATTCATAGCTTTTAAAATGTCTTTTATAATAGGCATTTGCTCTGCAAGTTCATTTGGCATTCCTTTTCTATTTGCTTTATAGCCTTCATATAGCTTATGTCTTGCTGTTGGTGATTTTAGGTCAAAAGTTACCATTAAATATTGAGGGTCTATATCTTCTAATACTTTAAATAATATTGCCAAAAAGCCATAAACTGCATTAGTATATTTTCCATCTGGAGTTGTAAGCATTTTTGTACTCATAATTCCATAAAATGCCCTATTTAATATGCTATTCCCATCTATTAATACTATTTTATCCATATTACCTCCAAATTTTTAATATTATATTCTATCTTTTGTTTTTTTATTTTCATTATTTTTTATATCTTTTGACTCCATTAAAAGCTCATCAAAATCTGAAATATAAATTTGATCTTGCACTATTCTATATTTTTCAAATTCTGTTTCAGCATGGAGTTTTGCCATCTCGGCTGATATTTTTCCATTATCTTTTAAAATTTCATGATCCCATAATGTTAAAAATCCATTCAACCTTTTTTCCCAATCTTCCATTGTCATAGGTATATGTCTCATTGCTTGCATTTCAGCTAAATCTAAATATGCTGATACAATTCTCTCTAACTGGGCGATTTCATCTTCTGATAAATAATTTTTAGCAATAATTACATCATACCTGTGTATTTTACTATTTGGTGCCCCTTCCCAAGTAGTTAGTCCCATATTTTCTTTTTTATGGTCTGCTCTATTATAAATAATTTCTGCGGCAGTATTACCAGATATTGCATAATGTAATTTATTTTGCACAGAAGTAAAAAATCTAATAGTTGATTTTGCTGTTTTATCATAATCTATTGAGGTCGCATAAATATCAGTTATTTTTTGATAAAATTTTCTTTCTGACATTCGTATTTCTCTAATACGTTCTAATTGCTCTTC
>CANQPV010000062.1 GCA_947625825.1 uncultured Clostridia bacterium
TTTTACAAAAGAAAATTAAAAATACAAAAGATAAGATTAAAACAAAAGAAAAGTAAATTATTAAGTCCAAAAGAAAATTATCATGAAGTGCAAAAGAAAAAATTATTATACACAAAAGAAAAAACATAAAATACAAAAGATTTTATTTGAGAAATTCCTACCCTATAAATATTTAAATTACGAAAGAATCAATAAAATAACGAAAGAAGAATTTAACATACAGTTGGTACATATTTGTACCAACTGATTGTGCTATTTAATAAATTAATCTAGTAAAACTTAATATTATGTTATAAGAAAATAACTGAAAGGGATTTATAACTAATGGAATTTAAACATGAACCTGTTTTATTAAAAGAGTGCATACAAGCTCTTAATATTAAACCAGACGGAATTTATGTTGATGGCACTTTAGGTGGAGCAGGGCATAGCATAGAAATTGCTAAATCTTTATCAAAAAACGGAAAACTTATTGGAATAGATAAAGACGAAGAAGCATTAAAAGCAGCATCTGAAAGACTAAAAGACTACAATAATGTAATTTACGTACATGACAATCATGATAACATACAAAATATTTTACAAGAACTTTCTATTTCAAAAGTGGATGGAATTTTATTAGATTTAGGAGTTTCATCATATCAACTAGACGAAAAATCAAGAGGTTTTAGTTACATAGGAAATAGCAAATTAGATATGAGAATGGATACATCAGCAGTTATAACTGCAAAAGATGTAGTAAACACATATACAGAAGAAAAATTAGCAAATATTATTTGGGAATATGGAGAAGAAAAATTTAGCAAGCAAATTGCTAAAAATATATGCAAATATCGTGAAAACTTCGAAATTGAAACTACTAAGCAATTGGTAGAAATTATAGAAAATTCAATACCAAAGTCAAAACAAAATGAAGGACATCCAGCTAAAAGAACATTTCAAGCAATTAGAATAGAAGTTAATAATGAAATTAAGCCGTTATATCAAACAATAGTAAATTCTATTAATTGCTTAAAACAAAATGGAAGGTTAGCAGTTATTACTTTTCATTCACTAGAAGATAGAGCAGTTAAAAATGCAATGATAGATATGCAAGGCAAATGCACTTGCCCAAGCGATTTACCATATTGCGTTTGTGGTGCAAAGTCTTTAGGAAAAATAATTAATAAAAAACCAATTATGGCAAATGAAGAAGAACAAAAACGAAACGCAAGATCAAAAAGTGCAAAACTTAGAATTTTTGAAAGATACGATAAAGAAAAAAGATAAAAGTGCAAAAGAAAAGAGGTGAAATTTATGGCATATAGGCAGGTTAATTACCAATATGAAACCAGTCCTAAAAAAGTAAAACCAGAATATGAGCAAAAGAAAAAAACAAATGCAAAAAAGAAAAAGTCCCCTACTTTAAAAAAGAAAGAGCAAAATGTTAAGCTTCAAGGTAAAGATGAAAAAACATTAAAATTGCACGTAAAAACAGCTTTGTACATTTTAGTAGGTTTTGCTATTTTATTTGCCATAAGTTACCGTAACTCTCTTATTACAGAAAGTTTTAATAGAAAAGAGAACTTAAAAAGTGAGCTTAGCACATTACAAAAAGAAAATGCTCAACTAGAAATTAGCATTCAAAATAGTCTTAATTTAGCTAATATTGAAAAATCAGCTTCAGAATTATTAGGAATGAAAAAATTGGATGAAACCCAAAAAGTATATGTAACTCTTCCTAAAAAAGACTATGTAGAACCTGCAAGTGAGCAAGTAATTGTAACAGAAGAAACAAATTGGTTCCAAAAATTAATAGATAATATTATGGAATTAATTAAATAAATTTAATAAGCAAATGGGAAAATTTATGAAAAAACAAACTTTCTAGAAAATTATAAAAAAATTACTTTAATTCATTTAAAATATATAAATAGCTAATATTGTTCTTTTAAAAAAGGTGCATTTAAAAAATGCACCTTTTTTACTAAAATAATATAAATTAGTCTTTTTTAGCATTTCTTGAATACAATAAAAACAAGAAAATAAATAGTTAGGAGCATATAAAAAATGCGTTATCCAAGAAGAAATGTTAAAGAAAAAAGTATGAATAAAAAAGACCTACTTAAATTTAAGAAAAAGAAAAAAGAAGAAGTAATAAACACAAAAAAAGAACAAAAACTTTTTGAAAAAGAAAAAAAGAAGAAATTTAAAAATGAACTGAAAAATAAGAAAATTAAGCCAGAAGAAAAAACAGGCAATGTAGCAGTAAAAAAAAGAATGAGAAATGAAATTCTTATATTGTGGTTAGTTTTATTAGCACTAATTTTTAGAATAGGGTGGCTACAATTAGTGCAAGGTTCAGAACTACAGTCTATGGCTTATGTTCAGCAAACTTTAGATAGAAACATTAATCCAAGAAGAGGAACCATTTATGATTCTACAGGCAAAACAATTTTAGCAGTTAGCAGTACAGTAGAAACAGTAACTGTAAATCCAGTAAATATAGCAAAAGAAAATAAAGAAAAGGTAGCAAAAGCCTTTAGTGACATTTTTGAATTAGACTATGAAACAATGCTAAAAAGAGTAAGCAAAAAAAGCTCAATAGAAACAATTGCTAGAAGAGTAGAGAAAGAGAAAACAAATACTTTACGATTATGGATGCAAGAAAATAATATAACTAAAGGAATAAATATAGATGAAGATACAAAAAGATATTATCCGTATAACAACTTAGCTTCACAAGTAATTGGATTTTCAGGTTCAGATAACCAAGGATTAGATGGAATTGAAGCAGTTTATGATGAAGAATTAAAAGGAACGCAAGGAAGAATAGAAAAATTAACAGATGCAAGAGGAGGAGATATTGAAAATTCAAGCGAAAATTACGTTCCAGCGGTAGATGGAAATGATTTAGTATTAACAATAGATAGCACAATTCAAGGAATTGCAGAAAAATACTTAAAAGAAGCTTGCATAGATAATAAATGTACAGATGGTGGTAATATTACAATAATGAATCCTAAAACTGGAGATATATTAGCAATAGCAGGGTATCCAAATTATAACTTAAACGAGCCATTTGAACCAAGCACAGATGAACTAAAGCAAAATTGGGAAAACATGACTCAAACAGAAAGAAACAATAGTATGATGGCACTTTGGAGAAATAAGGCTGTAACAGATACTTATGAACCAGGTTCAACATTTAAATTAATTACAACTTCAGCAGCACTCCAAGAAGGAATTACTACACCGGATAAACCAGGAGAATTTACTTGTACAGGTGGCATAGAAATTGCAGGAGTAAGAATTAAATGCTGGAGATATTATAGACCACATGGGTCAGAATCGTTAAGAGAAGCACTAATGAATTCATGTAACCCAGTATTTATAGGGCTAGGACAGAAATTAGGAGTTCACACTTATTATCAATATTTAAATAAATTCGGATTGTTACAAAGAACAGGAATAGATCTTCCAGGTGAGGCAAATAGTATATTTTTAAAAGAAGAAAAAGTAGGACCTGTAGAGCTTGCAACTATTGCATTTGGCCAAAGATTTGAAATAACACCGATTCAACTAGTTACAGCAGTTAGTACAATAGCAAATGGAGGAACAAAAATTACCCCTAGAGTAGTAAAACAAATAATAAATAGTCAAACGGGTGAAGTTACAGAAATACCAGTAAAATTAGGAGAAAGAGTTATTTCAGAAGAACATAGCAAAGAAATTTTAAGTATGATGGAATCAGTAGTAGCAGAAGGAACTGGAAAAAATGCACAAGTAAAGGGATACCGCGTAGGTGGAAAAACAGGTACATCAGAAGATGGAGTAAACACAAATAAATATGTTACTTCTTTTATGGGTGTAGCTCCAATATCGGACCCTCAAGTAGTAGTATTAGTTACACTATATAATCCAACAGGAGAGGGAGGCCACCAAGGAGGTGCTGGGGGCATTTTAACAACACATTTAAAAACCACTTAAAACTATTAAATTTAGGCAAAAACGAAACCTCAAAATATTTACAAAACTAGAAAAATATGTTATTATATACATGGTATAAGTATAAAATAAGGGGGAGTTTTTGTGAAAAAAAATAAAATTACAAAGTTAATAATTATAATAATTTTTAGCTTAACTTTGCTACTAACAATATTTTTATCACTTGAAAATACCATAGAAAATGTAACTATTGCTAAGCAAATAGAGCAAAGCAATATTAAAAAAATGGAAAGTATAGAAGAAAATTATTACACATCAAAAGTTAACAATAATGAAGATATATATTATTTATCCGATATTAAATATGATGAAAAAGAATCAAAAGTAGAGTGGGGAAGCATTACATTAGATAGCAACTTAGAAACACAATATAATAGTGGTTTAATTACACTATTGTTAGATGGAAAGAAAACCCACTTTTTAAAAGGTATATCTGCACACGCTACATCAACACTAATATATGATATTAGTGGTTATAATTA
>CANQPV010000063.1 GCA_947625825.1 uncultured Clostridia bacterium
TTTTTTATAAAAATGTATTGACAAACCGAACATTATTTTGTATACTATATACGAACATTGATTTGGTAATTATTTTTTTTTCAAAAGGGGGATATTAGAAATGAGTATATTTAAAAATAGTGGAGTTATTCAATATAGTGTTAATAAAGAATTTGGTTCTAATTGTTATATTTCAGTAAATAGTGGTGAAGTTGTTGTTAATGCTCCTTGGTATTTTTCTAGAAGGCAAATTCATTCTATTATTGAAGAAAAAAGAAATTGGATTATAGAAAAAGTAAAAGAATATCAAGAAAAAAATAATGCTTACATAAATAAAGGCTCTATTAATATTTTAGGTGTTACTCATGAAATTTGTTTATATTTTAAAAATGTAAAAACTCCTACTATAAACTTAGTAAATAATAATATTGAAGTAACTTTTCCTAATAAATATAAAAAAATAGATGTAACTCAGGTTTTAAATATTTTAATAGAAAAACTTTATACTAAAATTGCAGAAAAAGAAATTGAAATAGCTATGGAAAAAGTAAGATTAATGGTTGGCTTTGCTCCTGAAGATTACTTAATTAAAAAAATGGAAAATAATTTACTTGGTACATGTATTACAGAAGAACAAAAAATTATTATAAGTCCAGATGTTGTAAAGTATGATAGAAAAACTATTGAATATATTGTATTACATCAGTTTTGTCATTTAAAATATAAAATTCATGCAAAAGGTTTTTGGCAAATGGTAAAAAAATATATGCCAGACTACAAAAATTATGAGAGAATTATTTAAATTCTCTCATAGTTTACAAATTCATAATCATAAGGGTTTTTATCATCTTTTAAGCCTTTTTTACTATATACCGCTTTCCATTCATTTTGGTTTATTTCAGGAAATGTTACATCTCCTTCAAATTCTTGATTAATATGTGTTATATACATCTTTTTAGCATATGGCATTAGAAGTTTATATATAGTAGCTCCTCCAATTACAAAGTTTTCTTCTTCTGATTCAATATATTTTTTTAGCATACTAATATCTGGAAGCACTTCTACATTTTCATCTTGTATATTAAGTTCCATATCATTACATAAAATAACATGTTTTCTATTTGGTAATATTCTTCCTAATGATTCGAATGTTTTTCTTCCCATAATAACAGTATGCCCTGTTGTAATATTTTTGAAGTGTTTTAAGTCCTCTGGTATATGCCATATAAGTTTATTATCTTTTCCTATTACATTATTTTTTGCAACTGCTACAATAATACTTAACATATGTTTTTTTTGTATGATTTTTAAAATCATACTCCCCTTCCTTTTATTCTATACTGAAACTGCTTTTATTTTATACTGAAACTGGCATATCTATTTTTCCTAAATGTTCATAGCCCTCTAGTTTTATATCATTTATAGTAAATTTATAAAAGTCTTTAATTTCTGGGTTAATCCAAAGTTTTGGTGCTGGAAGCGCTTTATCTCTTCTCGCTAATTGCTCTTTCATGCCTTCTATTTGGTTTTCGTAAATATGTGCATTGCTTATACATACTGTTAAAAGTCCTGGTTTATAACCTGTTACTTGTGCTAGCAAATGTACTAACACTGCATATTGCACTACATTAAAAGGATTTCCAAGTGGTAAGTCATTAGAACGAATTGTTAGTAAACAGTTTAATTTTCCATCTGTTACATCCCAACAACTATTAAATACACATGGATAAAGAGCACCTGTGTTTAAGTATGGAATTTGCCATAAGTTAATTATCATTCTTCTACTTTGTGGATCTGTTTTTAATTGTTCTATTAAGGTATCTATTTGGTGAAATTCTTTTACTACCCAACCGTAAGCTGTTCCAATTGTTCCATCTTTCATTTCCCATTCATCCCATATATGAACATTTTCTGCTTTTAATTCTTCAACACTATTTGATTGTTTTTGAAATATCCATAGTAATTCTTTTACAGCTGTTTTAAATGCTACAAATTTTGTTGTTAATATTGGAAATTCTTCTTCTAGGTTAAAACTCATTATTTGATGTGGTAATTTATATGTAGCAACTCCTGTTCTATTTTGGTCATAGTAACCTTCTTTTAAAATTTTATCTACCATATCTAAATAAATATCATCAAATTTACTCATTTTTAATACCTCCAATTTTGCTACGTTTATAAAATACGTTCTTGTCATAATATATCAAAAAGTAAAAAATAATGCAATATTTTTTATTCACTTAAATCAAAATTTGGTACATATTCTTCTTCATGTTCCCCAAGTTCTTGAATATAGCCATTTTTTAAGTCTAGCATATATAAATAGTCTTCTATTTCTTTATATTCTTTTTTATTTAATTTGCGGTTTATACTTTCATCTTCTTTTGCTTTATATGTAGGGAAATATTGTGCCATTACGCTAACATATATGTTTTCATCAATGTTTTCTTTTATCCATTTTAAAATGTGCTTACTATTTTGAATATGATTTGGTAAAACTAAATGCCTAATAATGACTCCTTTTTGTATAATTCCTTCATTATTAAATACTGGCCTTCCTACTTGCCTTATCATTTCTTTAATTGCTTTTGTTGCTATTTCAAAATAGTTATTTACATTAGAATATTTTTTAGAAAGTTCATTTGAATAGTATTTTAAATCTGGAAGATATACATCAATATAGCCTTCTAACTCTTTTAGAGTTTCTACATTTTCATAGCCATTTGTGTTATATATTACTGGAATATTTAGCCCTTTTGCCTTTGCAATTTTTAATGCCTCTAGTATTTGTTTTGCATACATTGTAGGTGTTACTAAATTAATATTATTTACTTGCTTTTGTTGCTGATTTAAAAATATTTCTGCTAAATGTTCTATTGTAATTTCTTTTCCTTTGCCTAAACTACTTATTTCATAGTTTTGGCAGTATATACATTTTAAATTGCAGTTGCTAAAGAATACTGTTCCAGAGCCATTTCTTCCACTTATGCATGGTTCCTCATAATAATGTATTGATGCTAAAGCAATTTTTATTTTATCGTCACAGCCACATAAGCCGTTTGTTTCCAGATGCTCTATTTGCATTGCATTTAAGCGGGCAAACATTGCATTTTTCTAAATTCATAGTAGTTTCAACTTACCTCCTAATTTGTCATGCATAAATTATATTAGATTTATAATATTGTTACAAGAATTTTTTATAATTTTTAAATTAAAATTGTTCAAGCACTTATTTAACCGGTCAGGCACTTAATTTTTTAAAGAGCATATAATTTTAATATATAATTTTCGGAGGTATTTATATATGTTTGCTCTTTCTATTTCTGGTTTTTTATCATTTTTAAGTTCTAGCATATTTTTAGTTGGATATATTTCTAATAATTCTTTATTTCCAGAGCCATTAAATAGCGAAGAAGAAAAAAGATATTTAGAACTTTTAAAAAGTGGAGATGAAGATGCTAGAAATATTTTAATAGAACGTAACTTAAGGTTAGTTGCACATGTTTGTAAAAAGTATGCTACTTCTAAAGTAGATCAAGATGATTTAATTTCAATTGGTACAATTGGCTTAATTAAAGGAATTAACAGCTTTGATAATTCTAAAGGTGTACGACTTGCTACTTATGTTTCGCGTTGTATTGATAATGAAATTTTAATGTATTTAAGAAGTACTAAAAAATTAAGTGCAGAAGTATATTTAGAAGATCCTATTGGAAAAGATAAAGATGATAATACTGTTACTTTGCA
>CANQPV010000064.1 GCA_947625825.1 uncultured Clostridia bacterium
CGTTCAGATGCATACATAGGAGTATTAATTGATGACATTGTTACAAAAGGAACTAACGAACCATATAGAATGATGACATCACGAGCAGAATATAGACTACTTTTAAGACAAGACAATACAGATTTAAGACTAACGCAAATAGGCTATGATGTAGGGCTTATATCTGAAAAAAGATATAAAAAGTTCTTAAAAAAGAAAAAGCAAATAGAAGAAGAAATAGAAAGACTAGAAAATACAATTATTAGGCCAAGTAGCAAGGTAAATAAAATATTAGAAGAAAATGGATCATCTTGTTTAACAACAGGTGCAAGACTTGCAGATTTATTAAGAAGAACAGAACTTACATATAAAACCTTAAAAGATATAGATGAAAATAGAAAAGATTTGCCAGACGACGTAACAAATGAGGTTGAAATAGAAATAAAATATAAAGGCTATATAAAACTTCAAATGCAGCAAGTGGAAAAATTTAAAAAACTTGAAAAGAAGCTATTGCCAGAAGCTATTGATTATGAAAAAATTAAAGGATTAAGACTAGAAGCAAGACAAAAATTAAATAAAATAAGACCAAGTTCAGTAGGACAGGCATCTAGAATTTCAGGAGTATCTCCTGCAGATATTTCTGTATTATTAATCTACTTAGAACAATTAAAACAAAATGCATAGTTTTATATAAAACATATTAGGAGTTATAAGGTTGAAAAATAATTACAATTTTGGCGTTGTCAAACTTCATTTAAAATTTAATCAACGTACAAAAAGTACGCCTCATAAATTTTAAACTCGTTTTCCTAGCCAAAATTTAATTCTTTTCCAACCAGATTTGTGCCTAAGGGAGGGGCGAAATATAAAAATGGAATATGAAATTTTTAAAGATGAATTAAAAAATAAAGCTGAAAAATTACAAATTGCTTTAAATAGTGAACAACTAGAGCAGTTTTATAAATATATGCAGCTATTATTAGAATGGAATGAAAAAATGAATTTAACTGCAATAACAGAACCAAATGACATTATTCTAAAGCATTTCATTGATAGCCTAACAATTTTAAACTATATAGATAATGGAAAAAATGTACTAGACATAGGAACAGGAGCTGGATTTCCTGGAATACCATTAAAAATAGTAAAAACAGATGCTGAATTTACATTATTAGATTCATTAAATAAAAGAATAACATTTTTAAACACAGTTATAAACAACTTAAATTTAGAAAAAATAACTGCTGTACATGGTAGGGCAGAAGAATTTGTAAATCAAAAAAATACTAGAGAATACTATGACTTTGTAGTATCTAGAGCAGTTGCTAGATTAAATGTTTTATTAGAATATATGCTTCCATTTACTAAAGTAGGTGGAAGATGCATTTGCATGAAGGCATTTGATATAGAAGAAGAAATAAATGAGGCAAAATCAGCCTTACAAATTTTGGGTGGAGAAATAGAAAAAATAGATGAAATATTACTTCCAGAAAGTGATATAAAAAGAAAAATTGTAATTATAAAAAAAGTAAAAAATACTCCTACAAAATACCCTAGAAAAGCTGGAACACCTGCTAAAGAGCCAATTTTATAAAATAAAAAAATATTAAAAGTTTCATAAAAAATTTTAAAAATTTATTGACATATAATGAATATTTTTATATCATTAATATGTCAATTTTTTTAAAAATAATATTAAAAGTAGTTTACATAAAATAAAAATGGAGGCAATAAACTTGGAAAAAATAATATCAATAGCAAATCAAAAAGGCGGAGTAGGAAAGACCACAACAGCAGTAAATTTCAGCACTTTACTTGCAAAAAGAGGCAAAAAAGTATTGTTAATAGATAGTGACCCACAAGGAAATGCTACAAGTGGTGTTGGGTGTGACAAAAAATCAGAATTATCAGTATATGACTTAATAATAAGTGATGAAGTAGATCCAAAAGATACAATTCAAAGAACAGAAATAAAAAACTTATATATTTGCCCATCTAATATAAACTTAGCAGGTGCAGAAGTTGAGCTTGTATCAATGATGTCTAGAGAATATAGAATGAAAGAAAAATTAGATTTAATAAAAGAAGATTATGACTATATTATAATAGATTGTCCACCATCACTTGGGCTAATTACACTTAATGCATTTACTGCCTCAAATAGTGTAATAATTCCTGTACAATGTGAATACTACGCATTAGAAGGGCTAGGGCAATTATTAAATACGGTAAATTTAGTAAAAAAACATTTAAATAAAGATTTAGAAGTAGAAGGTGCACTTCTTACTATGTATGATATGAGAACAAATTTATCAAATCAAGTAGTTAAAGAAGTAAATAAATATTTTGAAAATAAGGTATATAAAACAGTAATACCAAGAAATGTAAAATTAAGTGAAGCACCAAGCTATGGAATGCCTATTTCTGTATATGATCCAAGATCAAAAGGTGCTAAAAGTTACGATAAATTTGTAAAAGAATTCTTAAAAAATAACGAAAGCAAAGCAAAAGGAAAGCATGCTATATAAATTTTAAATAGAAAGGATTGATACGTAAATGCCAAAAAAAACAGGTTTAGGAAGAGGATTAGAGGCCTTATTTAATGATAATGAGTTAACAAAAGAAGAAGAAAGAAAACTAAAAGCAGGGGAGCAAATAGTACAAAGCATTAAACTTATAGATATAGAGCCAAACAGAAGCCAACCAAGAAGAACTTTTCCAGCAGAATCAATAGAGGAATTAGCAAGTTCTATTGAAAGATATGGTGTAATTCAACCAATTATAGTAACAAAACAAGAAGGCTATTATGAAATAATAGCAGGAGAAAGAAGATGGAGAGCTTCTAAAAAAGCTGGGCTTAAAGAAATACCTTGTATAGTTAGAGAAAATGACGAAAGAAAAAATAGAGAAATTGCTTTAATTGAAAACATACAAAGAGAAGACTTAAATCCAATAGATAAAGCAAGAGGCTTTAGAGAATTATTAGACAGCTATGGCATGACACAACAACAATTAGCAGATACTGTAGGCTTAAATAGAAGCACAGTAACTAATACATTAAGATTATTAAACTTAGACGAAAGAGTTATAAAACTTGCAACAGAAGGAAAATTAACAGAAGGACATTGCCGTTCATTACTTGGATTTACAGATCCAGATAAGCAATATGAGGCAGCACTTAGAATTATAGAAAAAGGGGAAACAGTTAAAGATATAGAAGATAGAATTCAAAACAAAAAGAAAGTGCCTAAAAAAGAACAAGAGCAAAGATTAGCAATTTGTAGAGATATTGAAGATACATTCCAAAGCTTTTTTGGAACAAAAGTAAAACTAAATGCAGGAAAAAGAAGTGGAAAAATTATAATTCAATATTCTACTAATGAAGACTTAGAAAGAATTTTAAGTTTAATAAAATAAACGAATAAATACAAAATAAAAGACAATAATAATAAAATAGCTAAATTTCTAAAAATTTCTATTGACAAATATGGCTTAAATGTGCTAATATATATACTGTTACCGACTTTGGTAGCAGTAAAACAAGGAGAGGTGGTCGAGTTGGTTTATGGCACCAGTCTTGAAAATTGGCGTAGGTTTGTAGCCTACCGTGGGTTCGAATC
>CANQPV010000065.1 GCA_947625825.1 uncultured Clostridia bacterium
ACTGCTTGTGCTTCTGGTTTTTCATAAAAATCTTGAAATCTTTGTGATATAATTGCAAGTGATACATTTCTTTTTCTAGCACGACGTGCCATTGTGTTTAAAAAGTCTACTGCTTCTGGGTATGGTAAAAGCATCCATGCTTCATCTACTAATACTCTTTTTTTAGCAGCTTTGCTTCTATCTTCGCTATTTTTCTTAACATATTTTTCCCATATCCATGCAAGTAAAATTTGCTGTGCTAAAGGTCTTGCAAATCTTTCTTCTAGTTGTGATATATCTAAGTTAATGAATAAGGTTCCATCTAATAAATCAAAGGTAGATTGTCCATCAAAATATGCCATTTGTCCATCATATTCTCTTATGTATTGTTTCATAACTTTTAGTAAATAGCTATAATGGAAATTGTAATCTGCATTAGTATTGTTTGCTGCTTTTTCCTGAATTCTTTTATACCATGAACCAATTGTAGGCATTTTTTTCTTTTCTCTTCCTAACATATTAGAGTTTAAACCTTCATTTTGAGATGTATATAAACTATTTGGGTCTGATGTAATTCCATGTGCTGCATATTCTTCTGATACAGATTCTGCTATAATTTGTTTTGTAAGTTCGTTTACTTCCTGGCTTCTAGTACTTCCTCTTGCCATTGTAAGTAAAGCTTGAGTTACGTCTTCTACTTTATTTTCTACGTTTAGAACAGTTCTATCTTTACCAGTAATTTCATCTTTTATAACTTCTGTTTCAATATCAAATATATTTATTATTGTTTTAGATGTTGGAGATAAAACTACATTTATTCCTCCTAAACTTTCTGCAACTATGCTATACTCGCCTTCTGCATCTAGTGCTAAACTTTGAATTCCCATTAGTACTGCTGAACGAGATATTAAAGTTTTCATTGTAACTGATTTACCAGCACCAGATTTAGCAAATATAACCATGTTATAGTTTGTTAAACTATTGTGGAAGTTGTCAAACAAAATTGGTACTCCAGTTTGTTTATTTATTCCTAAAGGTATTCCTGTAGGATGTCCAACTTCTGATGTAGTAAATGGGAATACTGTTCCCATAGATCTACGGTCAAAAGTATGTACTTTTTTAATTTTATCTTCCATTAATGGAAGATTTGACTTAAATGCATCTTCTTGCATTGCCCATGCGCTTTTTACATTTACTAAAGATTTAGACATTTCTGTTGATAGTAATTTTGTATATCTGTTTAAATCTTCTAAGCTATATGCAAATAGTGTTGCAACAATTGATGCTTCATAGAGTTTATTATAACCTGCTGCAATTTCATCTCTTAGTTGCTCTGCTTCTAGTCTTTTTTGTCCTAGTGTACTTTCTCTATTGATGTTTCCTCTATCTGCTGCAACAATTCTTTCTGTTTCTAATTCATTAATAACTCTGTTTAATTCATTTTGTGATTTAGATTCTTGAATTGGATTTATATATATTGAAGTATTAATGTCTCCAAATAAGTACATGTCCCTAAATAATTCTGGGAATGTACACATTCTAGGAAGGCTTGATACAAAAAAGCTTCTTGCATATCTAGTTACGTTTGAAATAATTTCTAAATGGTCTATGTTACTAGCATCTATTCCCGATGGAGCTATTAATTCTTTAATAGTTTTCTTTTTTAAAATTTTAAATTCATCTGGCTTAGTATAGTCATTATGCTGTTTTTGCAATTCTTCTTCTCTTTGTTTGTTTTTCTTGCTCATTTTCTTTTGTACCTCCTTTTTCTAAGGCTTCTTGTTTTTTAGGTCTTCCTCTTCTTTTTTGAACTTCCTCTTGCACTTTTTGAGTAGCTTTTTCAGCAATATCGTTTCCTACAATTGATTTATTTTGTTCAATTATCATTGCTGCTAACTCTGCTATTAAATCTTCTTGGTTTTCTTCTCTTCTGATTAGTTCTTGTTCTTTTTCTGATCTTGCTTCTATTACTTTTTTATTAGCCATTTCAAATGCTTCTCTTTGAATTTTTTCATCCAAAGCTTTCATTTTTTTATCTACAACATCTTGTGCTGTTGAATATAGTTCATCATATCCTGCCTTCATTGCTTTATCTATACCATAAACTTCTGCATCATCACGGTTATATGCTACATATAGTAAGTCTACTAAGCCATTTGAGTCTAAAACTCTTCCATTAACACCACATGCAGATAATGTTCTTATTATAGATTGGGCTCTTGTATATAATTCTGAAAAAGCTAAATTTCTAATTTCTTGTTTGTCAAAATTATTTTCACCTAGTTCTTCTGGATAATATGGAATTACTACATAATATTTTTGGTTTAGTACATTTTTATTTAAGCTCATTCTTTCTGTAGTATATATAATATCTTTTCCATATTCATAAAGGTTTGTTTGCTTTGTAAGTTCGTAAAAGGCTGCTTTTAATTCTTCATCAGAATAACTTCCTGAAGATACCATTTGTTCATAATTTTGTTTTTCTTTTTCTAGGTTTTCTTCTATTTCTTTTACTTTATCTTTATAAGTTTGTATACTATTTTCTAAGTTAATTGTTCTTGTTTGTGTATATATTTGTATAGGATGTCTTAAAGTATTTAAAAATTGAATAAAGCCTTCTTCTACAGAATTTTTTTCTAGTTCTGACATTAGATCATAGTTTACCCCTTGGCATTCTACTACCATAATATATTTTGTACCATTTTTTGTACAAATCATATTATCTTCTATTTTATCAAATTCCATAAAATCAAAAACTGATTCTGCATTATATGATTTTAATGTTCTTTTTCCTTCTGCTTCAGCTTCGTTTATTTGTTCATTTTTTGTACTTTTAGATTTTGATTTAAAATATAGTATGCAAAGAACTGCTAATAGTATAAACATAAGTATTAAAATGCCTATTATAGCATATGTAATCATTTCAATCATTGTTTTTTCCCTCCTTGTATACATATATTTTCTTTCCTTTTGTTTTAAATTTTATAGCTCTCATTATTATATCATCTAAGTTTTCTCCACCTGTTTTTTTAGCAAATTCAAATTTTCCAAGCTCAGGCATTTTTAAGGTTCCTATTGCAAATCCAATTAGTGCAAATAAGGCTACAATTGCTATTCCTATCATTTGCATATTTAGCATAGAAAATATGAAATAAAATAATAAGCCAATTCCAGCACCTACTACTGTATATATTAATGCTTTGGTAGAAAATATAAATAAAATTCTACTTTCACCCTTAACGTTTCTAGGTAATTCATATGTACCCATTATTTAGCTTTCCTCCTTTGTTTGTATGTTTAAATTTAATATACTTTTACTTATATACTATTATAGCAAATAATATCGAAAATTGTAACCCATAAATAAAAAAAAGTGCATTTTTATGCACTTTTTAATATAATTGTAATATTTATGTAATGTTTTTGTAATATTA
>CANQPV010000066.1 GCA_947625825.1 uncultured Clostridia bacterium
TATTGAATAATTTTCCAAAAATAGATTATAATAAGAAAAAACAAACTTTAGGAAGGAAGATAAATAAACATGAATTATCAAGAAGAACAAATAAAAAATTCTCTTACACTACATCAAATTAATACAAATAATTATAAAACCAACTTGTATGCTGTTTTTTTAGCAACACCATTAAAAAGAGAAAATGTTACACTTGATGCTCTTTTAACAGCAGTATTAAGAAGAGGTACAAAAAATCTACCTACTCAAGAACAAATAAGTGAAAAATTAGAAATGATGTATGGCGCAAGTTTTGATTGTGGTGTTGAAAAAACAGGAGATAATCATATAATGAAATTTTACTTAGAAACTCTAGGTGAAGAATTCTTACCAAAACCAGAAAAATTAGTAGAAGAAAGCATAAATATTTTGCTAGATATAGTATTAAACCCATACACAGAAAATGGCTGTTTTAAGCAAGAATATGTAGAAAGTGAAAAACAAAATTTAAAACAAATAATAGAAGCTAAAATTGATAACAAAAATAAATATTCTTATGATAGATGCATTGAAGAAATGTTTAAAAATAAACCATATGGGCTATATAAATATGGTTATATAGAGGATTTAGAAAAAATTACACCTGAAGAACTATATGAATATTATAAGAATTTAATTCAAAAATGTAAAATAGACCTATTTTGCTCTGGAATAATTGAAAATAGCAATATAAAAGAAATAGTAAGCAAAAATGAAAATGTTCAAAAATTACAAGAAAGAAATCCAGAATATATTATTAATAATGAAACAACTGAAATAAAAGAAAAAGTAGAACCAAAAGTAGTAGAAGAAAGTATGCAAGTTACACAAGGAAAATTAGTATTAGGATTAGATATTAATAATACCCAGGAAAACTCTAGATTTATTGCATCAGTGTATAATGCAATTTTAGGTGGAGGAGCAAACTCAAAGCTATTTCAAAATGTACGTGAAAAACAAAGCTTAGCATACACTGCAAACTCTGGCTATATTAGAGTAAAAAATAGTATATTTATAAGATGTGGAATTGAAATTCAAAATTATCAAAAAACATTAGATACAATAAAAGAACAATTAAAAGACATGGAAAACGGAAACTTTACAGAGGAAGACATTAAAAATAGTAAAGAATTAATTTTAGCATCAGTAGAAGGAATTACAGAAGAACAAGACACAGAAATAACATATTATTATGGACAAGAACTAGCAGATAGATTTATTAGCATAGAAGAATATATAAATAAAATTAAAGAAGTAAGCAAAGAACAAATAGTTAATTTAGCAAAAACAGTTAATATAAATACAATTTACTTCTTAAAGGATTAGGAGGAAATAATGAAAATTATAGAAAGCTCAAAAATCAAAGAAAAAGCATATGTAGAACAATTAGAAAATGGTTTAACAGTAATTATTATTCCTAAAAAAAATACAAAGAAAAAATATATAATTTGGGGAACACACTTTGGCTCTATAGATAATAGATTCATAATGCCAAAAACAGAAGAAGAAGTATTTATACCAGATGGTGTAGCACACTTTTTAGAGCATAAAATGTTTGAACAGCCCAATGGAACTAACAGTTTAGATACTTTAATGGCATTAGGAATTGATGCAAATGCATATACTACAAATGACCATACAGCATACCTTTTTGAATGTACAAGTCACTTCCAAGAAGGCTTAAATGAACTAATGGATTATGTACAACATCCATATTTTACAGATGAAAATGTTGAAAAAGAAAAAGGTATAATTGGCCAGGAAATTAACATGTATGATGATGATCCAGCATGGAAACTATATATTAATGCAATGAATTGTATGTATAAGGAAAACCCAATAAAAATAGATATAGCAGGAACAATAGAATCAATTAGCAAAATCACACCAGATGTATTATATAAATGTTATAACACATTTTATCACCCATCAAATATGACAATGGTAGTATGTGGAGACTTTGTTCCAGAAAACTTAATAGAAGAAATAAAAAAACGTTTACTTCCAAAAGAAAACCAGGGAGAAATAAAAAGAATTTACCCACCAAAAGAAGAAAAAATAAATAAGAAATATGAAACTGCACAAATGGAAGTTAGTGTGCCAATATTTATGCTAGGCTTTAAAGACATAGAAAACAAAAAAGAAGAAAGAGTAAAAAAACATATTGCACTAGAAATATTATTAAATATGATAATTGGAAAAAGTTCAAAACTATATGCAAAATTTTATAAAGAGGGCTTGCTTTTATCTGAGCCAAGCTTAGACTATGAATTTAGCAATGAATATGCACATGTTTTAATATCTGGAACCTCAAAAGATACTAAAAAAATAGAACAAGGAATACTAGAAACTATAAAACAAATGAAAGAAAATGGGCTAGATGAAAATCACTTTGAACGTATTAGAAGAAAAGTTTACGGGGACTATGTAGTAGAATACAATAGTGTTGGAGATATTGCTAGGATGTTTTTAGCAGATACTATAAAGGGCGTGCAAACCTTTGACTATATAGAACAATTTGAAACAGTAACAAAAGAATATGCGGAAGGAATATTAAAATCAATATTCAAAGAAGAAAACGAAATATTATCAATAGTAAACCCAATACAAGAATAGGTTGCATTTAATAAAAACTGAAGATTATGAAAAAAAGATAATCTTTTTATACAAAAAATAATAAACACAAAAATTAAAGTTGTATAATAAAACAATTTAACGCCAAATAACTCAAAGGCATTATTTGGTGTTTTTTTGTGCAAATTTAAAGGCATATTTTATATAAAAATAAATAAATATTAAAGTATATGTAATTTTATGTCGAATAATGATAAAAAAAGAAGAAAAAAGTCACACGAAAATTGCTAAAACACTACAAATACTAAGAAAAAGCATTGACTAATTTGTAAAAATATGGTATTTTAAAAATATACAGAAGATAAAAAGAAGAAAAAAGGAGAGTGGAATATATGTTAAATGATGAAATTTGTAAATTAAGAGAAAAATTAAACCAAAGTATAATTAATGGAAATGACTATAGCATCACCTATCAAATAAGTATAGAGTTAGATGACTTAATAGCTAAGTATTATAGTACACAAATTAGAATATCTAAAAATAACAAAAGAAATGAAAAAACAAAAGAACTGGCTCTAAGCCAGTAACCTATAACTTAAAAAAGCTGAATCTGTAAAGGACTTTGTCAAGTAAAGTGTGTAATTTTTTTTAAAAATTAAAATTTTTTATAAAATCAGTGATCAATTATCGTCAC
>CANQPV010000067.1 GCA_947625825.1 uncultured Clostridia bacterium
ATATTGTTTTTCAACATGCAGTTAATCGTACAAATTGCATTTACTTTACAGAATTGCATTTAACTTTTCACTTGACGGTTTTTTTGTTAATTTTATTATATATACTATAAAAGAACAAATTGTAACTAATGATACAATATCTGCATAAATATATAGCGGCTTTTCTTTATAATCTACTACTATTGTTCCAGATTTCTTTTCAGTTAAGTTTACTCTAACTACATTATTATTTCCAATTGTTATATTTAATTTATTTCCATTTTCGTCTTTTGCTATATAACCAGGATAGTATAAAAGTGGCACTTCTATATAACCACTATCTACATTACTTGTATAATTTAGCACTATTTTACTTCCATTTTTTTCATAATTATTAATAACAATTAAGCTATTTGAAGTATTATATTGGTTTTCGTAAAATAATGAAGTATTAGTGCCCTCCAAATAATATTCTGGATATGGCACCGGATTATAATTAATAATTTTATACTTTTCTTGTTTTGAATATGGTGCTACAATTATTGCAAAGACTGCTATTGATACTAAACCAATTTCAAATATTATTTTATAATTTTCTATAAAGCTTTTATTATTATCATATTTCGAATCTACGTATTTACCTATAATAATACTCATTGCCATTGTAATTGTTACAGTTGTTGGTCCTAAAAATCTCCATGCAAATTGCATTGTTGCCGATAGCCATTTTATTATTTTAAAGTTTTCCTGTAATTCTTTCCATGGAATAATTGATGTTGAAAGTATTAAAAATGCAAGCCCTAAAAGTGTTAATATTTTAATAAATTTATTGCTATCATCATTTTTAGTTTTCCATAAATATATTATGCAAAGTGGTATTCCTATTGTACATAATAGTCCCAATGAAAAATTCATGTCATCTGACATACCCTTACTTATATCTTCTGATAGTCTATAACTTTCAATGTCATCAAATACATTAAATAATTCTGCTGGTATTACATTATCAGAGTCAAATGTATGAACATTTTCTTCTTCTGGTCTTGCTTTTACTGTTAAGTTTAAACTATAACCTTGTAAAAATGGTACAATAAACCATAAGTTTATTAATATAATTGTAATACCAGATAGTATAATATACATGTATCTTTTTTCTTTAATTATGTTTTTTATAAAATATAAAAGTATTACTATGCATACTATTGCTGTTGTAATTATACTTAGTATGTGTGATTGTATAACACATGTAATTCCTATTACAAATATATACCATTTGTTTTTATTCCCTACGCACAGTTCATATAATCCCCATATTACTAATGGGAAAAAGGCCAGTGCTAATGTTTCGCCAATAGCACCTCTTGTATATATTGTTACTAATCTATAGGTTGCTGTAGCATATATTATTGATGCTATAATTCCTGCTGATGTAGATTTTGAAATTTTTTTAACTGATATATACATAGAAAATACAGCTGCCATATTTATAAAAAATAGCAATATTTTATAAGAAAATTCAATTGATGTATTTAATACTCTTAATATGGCTGGAATATATATAAATAGTTCTGGATAAAACATTGGAACCGCATAGCCATAGCCATTATTTACTAAAGGATATATTCTAACTGGAATTTGGAAGCTTTCAATCGCACTTTTTAGTCCATTAATCCTCATTAAGTTAAATTCTAGGTCATGAGAATACATAAGGTAATCATTATATAACGGATAACTTACAAATAATACTATTGCTATTAGTACAAGTCCTATTTTAGTTTTATTGCTTATATTTTTTTTGAAAAGTAATATTCCTATAGACAATATAGCAACTAACAATAAAAATTCTTGTATATATATATCTGATGTTCCACTTTTATCATTATTAAATTTTAATATAAATAGCATTATTGCAATAATGCTAATAATGCTATATGCTATTATACCTTTTTTAAGTTTCATTAATTCTCTCCATTTTCTATTTTCTGAAAATAGCATTTTAAAATGCAATTTTCGTAAAAAACGATGTTATGTTTTATTAATTTACTTAATTTAATATTTTTTATTTATGCAAAATATCTTTTTAATAGTCCATCAAAACCTCTTCCATGACGTGCTTCATCTTTACACATTTCATGTACTGTATCGTGTATTGCATCATAGCCAAGTTGTTTAGCTTTTGTTGCAAGTTCTTTTTTACCCATGCAAGCACCATGCTCTGCCATTGCTCTTAAAGATACATTTTTCTTTGTATCTGGGTAAACTACTTCTCCTAATAATTCTGCAAATTTTGCAGCATGTTCTGCTTCTTCATAAGCATATCTTTTAAATGCTTCTGCTATTTCTGGATATCCTTCTCTATCTGCCTGTCTGCTCATTGCTAAATACATTCCAACTTCTGTACATTCTCCTGTGAAATTTTCTCTTAATCCTTTTACTACTTCTTCATCTAAACCTTGTGCAACACCAATTACATGTTCATCTGCATAAGATTTTTCTTCTGCTTCTTCTTTTAGTTCAAATTTATCTTTTGGAGCACCACATTGTGGGCATCTTTCTGGAGCTTCTTCTCCAAAGTGGATATAACCACATACTTTACATACATAAGCTTTCATTGTTCTTTCCTCCTAATTTTATATTTATTTATATGTTGTAAAATTATTAATATCAAATTTTTACATCATATTAAATATTTTTTACAGTTAAAATAATAAAATATTTTTTTGAAAAAAGCAATATTTTTTATAAATTAAAATTTTCGTCAAGTGAAAAGTTAAATGCAATTCTGTAAAGTAAATGCAATTTGTACGATTAACTGCATGTTGAAAAACAA
>CANQPV010000068.1 GCA_947625825.1 uncultured Clostridia bacterium
AAAAATACATTGAATAAAAGTAACACTTGATATAAAATTATAATAAATACAAAAGAGGAGGGAAAATAAATGATACAAAATGTTAAATTAGACTTTAAACATACTAAATTAACTGAAAAAGATTTCATGCAATATGCAGAAGAAGTAGCTCAGGCACATGATGAATTACATAAAAAAAGTAAAGATAAAAAAGAGCCTTTAGGTTGGCTCGAATGGCCTACAAAATACGATAAAAGAGAACTTGAAAAATTAAAAAAAGCTGCTAAAAAAATACAAAGTGATTCAGAAGTATTACTAGTTATAGGAATAGGTGGCTCATATTTAGGAGCAAGAGCTGTAATAGAAGCTTTAACACATACATTTTATAATTATCTTCCAAAAGAACAAAGGAAAACTCCTCAAATTTTATATGTAGGAAATAATTTAAGTCCAAATTATATAAATGACATAATTGACTTAATAGGAAATAGAGATTTATCTATTAATGTAATTTCAAAGTCTGGAACTACCACAGAACCAGCAATAGCATTTCGTATATTTAGAGAATTGTTAGAAAATAAATATGGTCTAAAAGAAGCTAAAAAAAGAATATATGTTACAACAGATAAAAAAGATGGTGCATTAAAACAAATTGCAGACCAAGAAGACTATACTACTTTTGTAATACCAAGTAATATAGGTGGAAGATATTCTGTTTTAACACCAGTAGGTTTACTTCCAATAGCAGCTGCTGGAATAGATATAGACAAATTGCTAGAAGGAGCTAGATTTGCTGAAGAAAAATATTTAGACAAAAATTTAAAATATAATGACTGCTACAAATATTCAGTAATTAGAAATATGCTTTATAAAAATCAAAAAGGTGTAGAGATTTTAGTAAGTTATGAGCCAAAATTGCATTATATTATTGAATGGTGGAAGCAGCTTTTTGGCGAAAGTGAAGGAAAAGGTGGAAAGGGTATTTACCCAACAGGAGCAGAATTTACTACAGACCTTCATTCATTAGGTCAATATATTCAAGAAGGAAGAAGATTTTTATTTGAAACCACAATTAATATTAAAGAATCAGCAACAGATATAAAAATAAATCAAGATGAAGATAACTTAGATGAGCTTAATTATTTAACAAATAAAGGACTAGATGAAATTAATAAAAAAGCAATGGAAGGTGTTATAAAAGCACATGAAGATGGAGATGTTCCAAATCTTATAATTACAATGGATAAATTAGATGCATATAATTTAGGACATTTAATTTACTTTTTTGAACTAGCTTGTGCAATGTCTGGAACATTACTAGGAGTTAACCCATTTAACCAACCTGGTGTAGAAAAATATAAATCAAATATGTTTGAATTATTAGGAAAGCCACAAAAAATTAAAGAAAGTAGTAAGAAAGAATCAAAAACTAAAAAAGAAAATAAATATAGTAAAGAAGAGAAAACAAAGAAAGGGAGTAAATCTGGTAAAGGCGAGAAAGTAAACAAAGAAAAATAAGGTAAAAGAAGAAAAAACAACTAAAAGAAAAACAAGCAAAGGAAAGCATGTAGAATAAACAAATAAATATGTTACTTATAGTAAATTGCTCGAATAGTACTAGTTTTCTTGTTTTTCAAATGCCCGTTACTAGACAGCCAGTTCAAAGAAGAGGCTTCAGAACGGGACCTCTCAAAACTGCGAAAAATAGTACTATTCGAGCTTTAATGTAATTATAACTATTAACTAATAACCAAAAAGTTCTGAAATTCCAGTAAAAATGTTGACATTCCTTGCACATTATGGTAAAATACTTATCTGTAAGCCGCCTGAGTCGGGCAACTAAATATTGCTTTATATAGCAATTGCCTTGTTATTTATGCTTAGCGAGTATACAAATATAGGAGGTGTACTAAATGTACGCAATAATTGAAAGCTGTGGAAGACAATACAAAGTATCAGAAGGAGATGTAGTATTCTTCGAAAAATTAGAAGCTGAAGAAGGTAAAAAAGTAACATTTGATAATGTTGTTTTAGTATCTAATGGCAAAAAAGTAGAAGTAGGAACTCCTTATGTTAAAGGTGTTAAGGTTGAAGGAAAAGTAGTTTCTCATGGTAAAGGCGAAAAAATATTAGTTTATAAATACAAAGCTAAGAAAAACTACAGAAGAACACAAGGACACAGACAGCCATACACTAAAGTAGAAATTACAAAAATAAAAACAGCAGAAGAGAAATCTGAAGCTAAAGAAACAGCTGCAAAAGCAGAAACAAAAAAAGCAGCTACAACAAAAAAAGAAGCTTAATTAAATAAAAAAATAAGTACATTTCGAAAATGTATTTTCTAAAATAAAGTTCTTATAGCTAATAATCGAAGGGAGTGAAAAAGCATGGCTCATAAAAAAGGTCAAGGTAGTGTTAAAAACGGTAGAGATAGTGAATCAAAACGTTTGGGATTAAAAAGAGCAGATGGACAAATAGTTCCAGCTGGTAACATACTAGTTAGACAAAGAGGAACAAAAATTCATCCAGGAACAAACGTAGGAATTGGTAGCGATGATACTCTTTTTGCTAAAGTAAGCGGAAAAGTTAAATTCGAAAGACTTGGCAAAGATAAAAAGAAAGTCAGCGTTTATCCAGTAGAAGTAGGTAAAGCCGAATAAATATATTAAATAAACTCCAAATTATTGGAGTTTATTTTTTTAAAAGAAAGAAAATTTAGGTTACTTAAAAAAGTAAATTCCAGATAAAAAGAAATTAGCATGTAAAAGAGAAAATTCATAAATATCAATGAAAAT
>CANQPV010000069.1 GCA_947625825.1 uncultured Clostridia bacterium
CCTGCTGGAATTTGTAATTTAATTACATTTCCTATTTCTTTTTCTGCCATTGTTCTTAGCACCTCCTTTTGCACTTGAAATATGTATATTAATCTAAAAAATAGATTATTAACTAATTATTTATAATTTTAATTTTAAAACGAATTAGAAACGAGTATAGCGAGGCAGCCGAGCAAATTTTTCTGAAATTATACGCTGGTATATTGAAGAAAAATTTGTGATGGCTAACAAAGCTAGACGAAGTTTATAATTTGTTTTTAGATTTTTTGAACTTGAGAAAACTCCAACTCCACAGGTGTTTCTCTGCCAAACATAGATACTAAAACTTTTACTTTATGTTTTTCTTTGCTTAGCTCTGTAACAATTCCTGTAAAGTCTGTAAGTGGACCATCTACGATTCTAACTGAATCATTAACATCATAGTCTACATTTACTT
This sequence comes from uncultured Clostridia bacterium, assembly GCA_947625825.1. Classification (GTDB taxonomy): domain Bacteria; phylum Bacillota; class Clostridia; order TANB77; family CAG-508; genus CAG-273. Next base: position 437 of record CANQPV010000069.1, read on the forward strand.
CGACTTGTTCAAATCCCATTTTTCTAATTTCCTCATCTGTAAGAGGAATTGGGTCTGTACCTGATCCAACAAAGCCTGTAACACCTCTAGTGTTTCTTACAATATACCAAGTTTTTTCTGTTACAATCATTTTTACTAAAACATAACCTGGAAATACTTTTTTTAAGTTTGTTTTTCTTTGTCCTTCTTTAATTTCAATTTGCTCTTCCATTGGAACAATAATCTCAAAGAAGTAATCCTCTAATTCTCTATTTTTTATAGTTTTTTCTAAGTCTGTTTTTACCTTGTTTTCATAACCAGAATATGTATGAACAACATACCATCTTGGCACTAAATCTTCTTTTTGTTGAGACATTTATAAAGCCTCCTTATTTTATTCATTTACTGTATTATTTTTAGCTTCGTTATTATCAGTGTTATTTGTTTCCTCAGAGTTGCTGTCTGAAGTTTCATTTACTGCTGTATTTTCATTTTCGTTATTTGTATCTGTTACTTCTGTATTTTGAGTTGATATGACATCTCTTAATTTGTTGATTCCATAGTCATTCATTACTTCAAAAACTAAGTCTAAAGCAAATACAATAACAGCTGTAATTAATACAATTGTAATAACTGCAACAGTATTATTAACAAGTTGCTTTGGTGTTGGCCAAATTACTTTTTTTAACTCTGCCTTAAAATCTTTGAAAAAATGTCTTTTATTATTTTCTTTACTTTCTTTTTTAGTTACATCTTTAGGCATTTAATTTTCCCCCTTAAAAGGTTTATTTTGTTTCTTTATGTGTTGTACGTTTTTTGCAAAATTTACAATATTTAACTACTTCTAATCTGTCTGTATTGTTCTTTTTATTTTTTTCTGTTAAATAATTTCTTCTTTTGCATTCTGTACATTCTAATGTAATTGGTTCTCTTGCTCCTTTTGTAGCCATTTAACACACCTCTGCTTTCTAACACTTTTGATTCATTTTTTTAAGCGTATGCTTTCCACATACGCTTAATTATTTTATCACTTTTATACTAATATGTCAACTATTTTGAGTGTTTTACTTAAAACTTTTTTGTTTTTTTGCTTTTGCTTTTCTTTTGAACAGAATATCCAAATTTTCCAAGCATTTTTCCTAGTGCAAAATATTTTCCATTTGCATAAGTAATAAGGTTGCATTTTGTTATATCAAATGCACCTTTAGCATTTATGTATTTTTCATCAGCATTAATTGAAAGAATTTCTGCTATAAACATATCATGACTTCCTAAATTTTTAATTTCTTTTACTTTACATTCAATAGAAACTGGGCTTTGCTTTATAGCTGGGCATTTAACAAATTTAGATTCTTCTTTATCTAATTTCATTTCTTTAAATTTATCTACTTTTGCACCTGTTTTTACGCCACACCAATCTGTAGCATATACTAAGTCTTTAGTAGTTAAATTTATAACAAACTCTTTTGATTTTTCTATAATATCATGCGAATATCTTTCTTTACGTACAGAAATATAGCACATTGGTTTTTCTGAATTCATTATTCCTGTCCATGCAACTGTTATAATATTACTTTTTTCCATAGTTCCACATGATACCATTACAACTGGTAGCGGATAAATAAAAGTTCCTGGTTTCCAAATTACTTTGCTCATATTTAAAATTCCTTTCATAAAAATTTTTTATTTTATATAAAGTTAATTTTTCATAGTGATATAAATGTAGTAAAGATGTTTTTCTTATTATATTATAATTTACTAAAAAAAGAAACCACAAATTAGAAAAATCTAATTTCTAGTTTCTTTATTAGTTAAAATTTATGTTTTATTATAAGTTCTTTAGAATATAATTTAAGCCTTTAAATGTATTTTTCTGCTTTTTAAATATAACTTATATTATTTATAAAAATAAAAAAACCTGGCGACAACCTATTTTCTCAGCAGGGTAACCTACAAATATCTTCGGCACATTGGAGCTTGACTTCTGTGTTCGGTATGGGTACAGGTATTTCCTCCATGTTATCATCACCAGAAATGTTTAGTGTATTTTTCATATATATACACTCAAAAATATATAGAGAAAGTCGTAAACTATTTCTTCCTTTACTCTTCCACCTTAATCGTTTCTTTCCTTCTTCGTATATATTAGTGGTTAAGCCCTCGATTTATTAGTAT
>CANQPV010000070.1 GCA_947625825.1 uncultured Clostridia bacterium
TGTGCTTTTTTTATAATTCCATCTTCTCCTATTACCATTGTTATTGTTATTCCTGCCAATATTAAAAGCACTACTATTGTTACCACTAAAGCTATTAATGTTATACCTTTAGCGTAATTTGCAGTGCTTAAAAAATTGGGTTTATTTTCATTTAAACCTACTTCTCCTTTCTTTTTTAAATTATAGCTCTCTCTCTCTCTCTCTCTCTCTCTCTCTACTCTCGTAACGGTTTGCTGTCATTTTAAAATTCCTCCTTTTTTCTTTTGGTTTATTATTTCCATCTTTTGTATTTTTTATTCTACATTTTTGATGTTATATTTAATAAAACATAAATTTACTTATTTGTAAACAAGACAAAATCTTGCTTTTAAATTTTAAAAAGCAAGATTTTATATTACGCTTATATTTTCTTAGAGTTTCAAGCATTTTAAAGCTTCATTTTTAGTGTTTCTTTGCTTTGTAACTTATTTGTTACAAAAATGTTATTAAAATGTAATATTTCTTTTCACTTTTTAAGATAAGAAACCTATATATTAATAAAGTAAATTTTAAATTTTTTATAAAAATAGGTTGCATATTTAAAATAAAACCTGTATAATAATTAAGTGCAAGTATTTATAGGGGTATAGTGTTAATGGTAGCACATCGGTCTCCAAAACCGCTTGTGAGGGTTCGAATCCTTCTACCCCTGCCATTGTTTTTTTATATGAACCTTATTTTGGTTTTATAGTTAGAATTAAAGTAGGAGAAAATAATTTAAATTTTCTCTTATTTTTATAAATTTTTTAAAAAAGGAGAAATAGTTAAAAATAATATGGAAAAATTAAAAGAACTAATAAAAAAAGTATGTAACAAAGAAGTTATTTCTTATTTAATATTTGGTGTATTAACTACACTTGTTAATATTATTATTTCATATATTTTAAAAGCTTTTTTGCATGTAGAAGAAAATATAGCTAGCACTCTTGGTATTATAGCTTCTATTTTATTTGCATATTTTACAAATCGTAAATGGGTTTTTAAATCTTATGCTAATACAGCAAAGGAAAAATGGATTGAATTTGGTAAATTTATTTTAGGTAGAAGTTTTACAATGGTTGTAGAAATTGTAGGAGTATTTTTATTAGTTGATGTTATTCACAGTTTTTATGGCATGTTTAGTGATAATATAGCATTTTTAATAAACAAATGTATTATTACTGTTATTGTTATTATTCTTAACTTTTTTATTAGCAAATTTTTTGCTTTTGCTAAAAAGAAAGAATAAATTTAAATGTTTTACAATTATAACTTAAAAAGATAAATTGGGGGCTACTAGAAATGGAGGTATTTTAATGTCTAGTAGTTTTTTTAAACCTTTTATTACTTTTTTTGCTTTTTTAACTTTTCTTATATTCTTTTTATCTTGTTTTTTTGGTCCTAATATTATTTTAAGTTCTTCTAATTTAGATGATGCCTATTATTCTTTTGATTTAAATGCTAAATATGTATGGCCTACTCCACGGTTACACTACTATTAATTCATATTTTGGAAATCGAAATTCTCCAACTGCTGGTGCATCAACTTATCATAAGGGTATTGATATTGGTGCTCCACAAGGTAGCAGTTTTATTGCTATTTGTAAGGGTAAAATTACATATACTGGCTTTTTGGGCGGTGGTGGTTATACCATTACTCTTTCTGTTAATAATATGAAAATTACATATTGCCATGTTTCACCAAATTATATTGTAAAAGTGCGGAGATGTCGTTGAAAAAGGAGAAGTTATTGGCTATGTTGGCCCTAAAAATGTTTATGGTGTTCCACGGAAACCAATACAAAGACGCCAATGGTAATCCTACCAATGGCGCCACAACTGGACCTCATTTACATTTAGGTGTTAGAATTAATGATAAATACATTAATCCATTAGATTTATTTGAAGATTATTAATTACATATCGTCATCTTCGTCTTCATTTTCCTCATCTTCAGAATTTTCCTCTGAGTTTTCAGATTTTTCAGATTCGGCTTCAGCATCATAAGTTAAAGCCTGATTTTTTATGCAATCACGATTGCAGTGTGGGCAATCATGTTCTTCTTCATCATCTTCTGCATTCCAATCTAATTCAATAACATTATGACATTCTGGACATTCTACTTCTATAGCTGTATCGCTATTTATATCTGCTACAAAATCATGATTACAATAAGGACATGTTATTTCAAACTCATAAGATTCTTCATCTTCATAAATGTCATTTTCAATGCCATCAACTATTTTTTGAACATCACTAATTTTGTTTTCTATTTCTTTTTGCTTTTCTTCTACATCTTTAACTCTAATGTCTGTAATATAAGTTAAACGATCTATAATGTCCATAAATATAATAGAAAGCTCTTGAAATTTAGTAATAACAAAGTTTCTTTCTTTTTCATCTTTAATATTTTCTTGTAATTCATTTAAAATTTCTTTATAACGACTTTTTAAATCTGACATAGTCTTAGGACTTCCTTCCAATTAAACTCTTTCCATATACTCGCCAGTTCTTGTATCTATACGAATAACATCTCCAATATTTACAAACA
>CANQPV010000071.1 GCA_947625825.1 uncultured Clostridia bacterium
AGAATTTTTAATAAAGATTTGTGCCTTCCACAGACGAGCGAAGCGAAGGCAAGGAAGGAATGAGATTAAATATGGCAGAGTATTCACCAATGATGCAACATTATTTGCAAACGAAAGAAGAATATAAAGATTGCATTTTATTTTATCGTTTAGGCGATTTTTATGAAATGTTTTTTGATGATGCAATAACTGCATCTAGAGAGCTAGAATTAACTCTAACAGGAAAAGACTGTGGTCAAGAAGAAAGAGCTCCTATGTGTGGAATTCCTTTTCATGCAGCCGAAACTTATATTGCAAAATTAATTGAAAAAGGCTATAAAGTAGCTATTTGTGAGCAATTAGAAGATCCAAAACTTGCTAAAGGAATTGTTAAAAGAGATGTTATTCGTGTAGTAACACCTGGAACTGTTATGGAATCTAATCTACTAGAAGAAAAGAAAAACAACTATATTATGGCTATTTATAAAAATGGCATTTATTATGGTGTTTCTGTATGTGATTTAACGACAGGAGACTTCAAAACCACTCAAATTAAGGATCAAAACAATTTTGCCACATTAATGGACGAAATTTCAAGATATTCTCCAGCAGAAATTGTAGTAAATACTATGATGTACAATTCAGTAGAAGAAATTACTAAAATAAGAGATAGGTTTTCAGTATATATTTCAATGCTTAATGAAGAAAATTTTGATACAGATTATGAAGTATTTAATGTTAAATATGAAGTTATAGATGAAAATGAACAAAAAATAGAAAACATGCAAGATAATTTATTTTGTGTAGCAGCAAGTAATGGCTTAATTACTTATCTAAAGCAAACACAAAAAAATGATTTAGATTATATTCACAAAATTACATTATATAGCACTAACCACTATATGAACCTAGACATTAATGCTAGAAGAAACTTAGAAATTACCGAAAAATTAAGAGATAAAAGCAAAAAAGGAACTCTCCTTTGGGTATTAGATAAAACTTCTACATCTATGGGAGGAAGACTACTTAGAAGATGGCTAAATGATCCATTAATTGATGTTTTTAAAATTAATGAAAGACTAGAATCAGTTAAAGAACTAAAAGAAGATATTATTTTAAGAGGAGATGTAGTAGATTCATTAAAAAAAGTTTATGATATTGAAAGATTAGCTGGAAAAATTTCTTATGGAAGTGCAAATGCAAGAGATTTAATATCACTTAAAAATTCTGCAAAGCAATTGCCAAATGTAAAACAAAGCTTATGTAATGTAAAATCTCCTTTATTAAAACAATTATATGAAGACTTAGACACATTAGAAGACATATACAAAATTATAGAAGATTCTATTGTAGATGATCCACCAATTAGTGTAAAAGAAGGTGGAATTATAAAACTTGGCTATAATGAAGAAATAGACCATTTAAAAGAAGCAACTACAAATGGTAAAAGTTGGGTATTAGATTTAGAAGCAAAAGAAAGAGAAAAAACTGGAATAAAAGGTTTAAAAGTAGGATTTAACAAAGTATTTGGCTACTTTATAGAAGTTACAAAATCAAACTTATCAATGGTTCCAGAAAGCTATATTCGTAAGCAAACTTTAGCAAACTGTGAAAGATATGTAACAGAAGACTTAAAAAAAGTAGAAAATGAAATTTTAGGTGCAGAAGAAAAAGTTATTAACTTAGAATATAATGCTTTTTGCGAAATTAGAGATAAAATAGAAGCACAAATTAATAGAGTACAAAAATCTGCTAGTATAATAGCTGTTTTAGATGTACTTTGTTCTTTAGCAACAGTTGCGTATGAAATGAACTATGTAATGCCTATAGTAGATAATAGCGGAATGATAGACATTAAAGATGGTCGTCACCCTGTTATAGAAAAAATTTTACCAAGTGGCAGTTTTGTAGAAAATGATACATATTTAGATAAAGATAGTAATAGGTTAGCAATTATTACTGGTCCTAACATGGCAGGTAAATCTACATATATGAGACAAGTTGCATTAATTACATTAATGGCTCAAATAGGAAGTTTTGTACCAGCATCTTATGCAAGAATAGGTGTTGTAGATAAAATATATACAAGAGTAGGTGCTTCAGATGATTTAAGTATGGGCCAAAGTACTTTTATGGTAGAAATGATGGAAGTAGCTAGCATTTTAAAGGAAGCTACTAGCAATAGCCTAGTTATTTTAGATGAAATAGGTAGAGGAACATCTACTTATGATGGCCTTTCTATTGCATGGGCAGTAGCAGAATATATAAGTGATAAAGAAAAATGCGGTGCAAAAACACTATTTGCAACACACTATCATGAATTAACATCACTAGAAGAAAAACTAGAAGGAGTAAAAAATTACTCAATTGCTGTTAGAGAAAAGGGAGAAGATATTGTTTTCTTAAGAAAAATAGTATCTGGTGGAACAGATGAAAGCTATGGAGTTCATGTAGCTAAACTTGCAGGTGTTCCACAAGTAGTTACAAAGCGTGCAAATGAAATATTAAAAACATTAGAAAGAAAAAGCATTTTAGGAGATAAAGCACAGGAAAAAGAAAACAAAAAAGTTGCAAGCGGACAACTTGACTTATATAATTATAAACTAGCAGAAATTGCACATGAATTAGATAAAGTAGACTTAAATGAGCTAACACCAATAGATGCACTAAACACATTAGTGAAAATGAAAGAGAAAATGGGGTAATGGGGACAGGTCCCATTGCTTGTTTTCAAGCACTTAGGGACAGGTCCTTTTTACCCACAAGGGGAAAAAGGGACTGTCCCTAATTACCCTTTACAAATGCTCAAAAAAGTGCTAAAATATATTTTAAGATAGCATTGCTATCAAAAAAATAAAAGGAGACCATATTATGAGCAACGACAGAGTTTACACAGCAAACAATGGTAGCAAAAGCCGGGGCCGCGAGAAAAAGACCAAGGAAAGCAGATGCGAGTTTTGGAATATCTGCTCTTCGGGAGATCCTGAGGTAGTGGTTCGGTGCAGTGTCAAGGATTGCCCTTTTAAGAAGGGTTAATAAATAATATGAAAGGCCGGCAGGTTTTAATTAACTTGCCGGCTTCTCCTTTATATAAAAAATATTTTATTCATGTCTTAGTTGACTAAATATAGCATAAGATATAAAATAAAAGAAGGTAATGGCAAATTATAAAAAAGGGGAATGATTAATTTGAAAATACAATTAAATGAAAAAGACATTGAAATAACAAATGAGCAAAAAACAGTAGCTGAGTTATTTCAAAAAGAAATAGAAGAAAACAATACAATAATTGCTTGCAACTGCAATAATGAAATTAAAAGTTTAAATTATATTCCTAAAGAAAATGATAAAATTAAATTTGTAGATTTACTATCAAGAGATGGAAGAAGAATTTATATAAGAGGGCTTTTGTACATAATGAGCATGGCATTTCATGAATGTTACCCAGAAGCATATCTTAATGTTAATTATCAGCTTACAAATGCAATGTATTGTGAAGTTGACAATATGGAAGTTACAAAAGAAATGGTTAGTAAAGTTGAAATAAAAATGAAGGAAATTATACAAAAAAACTTACCTATTAAAAAAGTGAAAATGAGTAAGGAAGAGGCAAAAAAATTCTACGAAAAAGAAAAAACATTAAGAGGTATATTACAGCTAGATAATAATCAAAAAGCTGGTGTTTCATTATATTTTTGTGAAAATTACTATAATTATTTTTTTGGCGTAATGCCAATTAGCACAGGTTATATTAAAGTATTTGAGTTACTTAAATATAATGATGGATTTTTACTTAGATACCCAAGTAAAGCAAATCCATATGTTTTAGAAAATGGAATAGCAAGTAAAAAATTAGTTGCTACACTTGATGAGTATGAAGATATTCATGATGTTTTAAATATTAATACATTGTATAAATTAAATAAAAAAATAAGGGAGGGAAAGGCCTCAGAAGTAGTAATGCTTGCAGAGTCTTTACATGAAAAGAAAATATCAAACATTGCAGATGATATTATAAAGCATAAGGAAGTAAAAGTAGTTTTAATAGCAGGTCCATCATCTTCAGGAAAAACTACTTTTGCTAAAAGACTAGGAATACAGCTAAAATTAAATGGCCTAAAGCCTGTTACAATATCAGTGGATAATTATTTTGTAGAAAGGGAAGAAACTCCACTAGATGCAAATGGAGAATACGATTTTGAGTGCTTAGAAGCAATAGATAGAAAGCTATTTAATAATCATTTGCTTGCATTATTAAATGGCGAAGAAATAGAATGTCCAACCTTTGATTTTAAAGAAGGAACAAAAAAATATGATGACAAAAAAATGAAACTTGCAGATGATGAAATATTAGTAATAGAAGGAATTCACTGTTTAAATGATAAATTAACAGAAGCTATTCCAAAAGATAAAAAATATAAAATATATATTAGTGCATTAACTGTTTTAAACATAGATTATTATAATAGAATTTCTACTACAGATAGTAGATTAATTAGAAGAATTGTTAGAGATAGTAAGTTTAGAAGTTATCCAGCACTTCAAACTCTAAAAATGTGGGATTCTGTAAATAGAGGAGAGCAAAGTCATATATTTCCATTTCAAGATGGTGCAAATAGTATGTTTAATACTTCATTAATATATGAGCTATGTGTACTAAAAAAATATGCAATTCCACAGTTAGAAAAAATAGATAACTCATACCCAGAATATGCAGAAGCAAAAAGGTTATATGAGTTTTTGAAATATTTTGAAGATATAGATGATAGCTTAGTTCCAAAAAATTCTTTATTAAGAGAGTTTATTGGTGGAAGTATTTTTGAATATTAGTAAGAGGAAAAAATGGGAAGAAAATTTACAAAATTAGATGAAGAATTTATATGTGAGCATTGCGGAAAAAAGGTAGAAAAGCTTGGATATACGTGTAGAAATCATTGCAATAATTGCTTGTATTCTAAACATGTTGATATTAACCCTGGGGATAGAGAAGAAACTTGCCATGGCATGCTAGAGCCAATTAGGGTAGAGTTAGATGGCAAAAAAGGCTATGTTATTGTTTACCGCTGCCAAAAATGTGGTTCAATTAGAAAAAATAAGGCAGCAGAAGATGACAACATGGATTTGATAATTAAGCTGACTGCAGAAAATTAAAACAAAATTAATTAAAATATTAGAGTAGCCACAGCGGTTTAATATATGTTTTTTCGTGCTTTAGTCGAGAAAAAACATATATTAAACGCAAGCGACGTGGCGGATAATTTTAAGGCTAAAAATAGCAACTTTTAGTTTAAACTTCTCTATATAAATTACCATTAGTATATTCTTTACCATCTAATTTTTCTCTATTATAAACTGCATCTATAACTTCATTAATTTCACTTATAGTTTCATCAATCATGTCTATTCTAACATTAGAAATAGGCAAGTCATTAGTAGAAATAGAAAGTTTTTTACTATTAAAAATTAATGTTACAGTTTGTAAATTATCTGGAATAACTCTAAATTTAAAGCCAAGTCTATCTTTTAAATAGTAAATATTCTCTCTTTGACATCCTGTTCCACAATCTGGGTGGCATTTATTAGTTTTTCCTAAAAAACAATAATTTGATGCCATAACAGGCAGACTTCCATAAACAATTAATTCTGCATCTACACTAGATGAATGCAAAATTTCTTCTATATCATCATGATTTAATTCTCTAGATAATGTAACTCTGTTTAAGCCGAGCTTTTTAAATTCGTCTATTGAGTAATTATTAAACACATTCAAAGAATAATTACCAACGAAATCATAGTTATCTTTATACTTTTCCAAGAATTTCAAATCTGCTAAATTTGAAATAACAAAGCCTTTAATATTAAACCTACTAGTTATTGAATCTAATGAGTTTAATATAATATTTTTATAATTTGCTTTTATAATAGTAGGTATATATATGTATAAGTCATAATTTTCAGAAAGATAATCTATAATATCATAATAATTTTTATTAACTAATAATTTTAATGCTATATAAATTCTACTAATTTTTTCTTTATGTAATTTAGAATAATCATAATCAAAATATAAATTTCTTAAAGATAATGCAATATTAGGATGTTCTACATTTGGAATATATGTTACAGTTTCTTCCTTTTTTGTAGAAGCCGTAATAGGCTTTCTTATAACTTTTTTCATTATTTCTTCTTCAAGTTTTTCTAAAGCATTTCTTCTTAAATCATTTAAACTACTTATACTTGGAACATATAATCCATCATCCAAAAGAACAGTAATATTTTGAAAATAGTATGGAGTATTATTTGTTTTAGAAATTTGCTTTACTACTCGTTCTACGCTAATAGGTGTTTTTAATGCGTCTATTGGAACAGTATTAGAAGAAACCTCTAAATGAATATTATTATAAATAGAATTTCCATTATTTATTGTAGAAAGTTTCATTTTAATAGGCAAATCTTTTTTTATTGTTACAGTACAATTAAGAGGAATTTTTATATTTTCAGCATTTTCATAAGACTTTTTAGCAAAATCGCTTAAAGCCTTGCTACTAATACGGTAAACCTTATCACCTGCAGAAATATTTCCTTTTAAACGACCTATTGTAACTTCGCATCCGCTAGCTGCATCTTTTAAGTTTAAATTTTTAATCATTAATTCAGAAACAAAGTATGTTGTACTTTCTTTTTGAACAGCAATAGAATCGCCAATTTGTAAATTATTTTCTAACTTTAGTGTAATATGACCTTTATTTGCATTATATTTATTTACTTTTCCAAGATAAATTCCCATATTATTTGGCTTTTCTGGAAATATAAATTCTTTATTTGGATTATTATCTAAATGTCCATTAGAAAAACCACCACGGTTGAATACTTGCATTAAATCATTAACATCATTTTCATCTATAATAAATTTTTCTTCATTTAAAACCATATCAATATACTTACGATAAATTCTAGTAACTGTTGCAACATATTCAGGGCTTTTCATACGACCTTCAATTTTAAAACATTTTACACCAGCTTTAATTAACCTAGGAAGAAAAGCAATGCCACATAGGTCTTTAGGGCTTAACAAATAGCCTTTATCCATAGTTGTTACCTCATTAGTATTTATATTTTCACGTAAAAGTTCGTAAGGCAATCTACATGGTCCAGCACATTTGCCACGATTAGCAGAACGGCCGCCTGCCATACTAGAAAGCAAACATTGCCCAGAATAGCAAATACATAGAGCACCGTGAATAAAAACCTCAATTTCTACATTAGAATTGCGGCAAATGTATTCAATTTCATCTATAGACAATTCTCTTGCAAGCACAACTCTTTTAAAGCCAAGCTTTTCTAATTCTAAAACGCCTTCTAAATTATGCACAGACATTTGTGTACTAGAATGAATTGGCATATCTGGAAAATGCTCAATTAAAAATTCAGCTAATCCAACATCTTGAACAATAATTGCATCTATACCTGATTCATAAGCCTTTTTAGCTAGGTTAAGTGCTTCTTCAAATTCTGAATTTTTAATTAGTGTATTTAAAGTTAAATGAGTTTTTACATTTCTTAATTTACAATAACTAATAACCTTTTTTATATCTTGAAGTCCAAAATTATCTGCATACATTCTAGCATTAAATTGCTCTGAGCCAAAATATACACTATTTGCACCATTTTGAACAGCAGCTTTTAAACAATTCCAATCTCCAACAGGAGATAAAAGCTCTACTTCTGGCATAAAATCCTCCTAAATTTAAATTCTAAAATAATTGTAACACATTTTTTATCTTTTGCATACTATATTATATACGAAAAAGAAGGAGGAGATAACATGCCAGAAGAAAATAGAGATTGTGGATGTGGTTGTAATTCAAACAATGGCGGCTTTTTGAACAACATATTTGGTGGAAATGGTTGCTGCTGTGGAGATAATACTATTTTATTCTTCATAATAGTATTTTTATTACTATTTACTAATTTTGGAGGTAATAGATAATAAATAATAGTACTTATACTAATAAGAAATGTGAACTTTGTGTAAATTTTTATACAAAATTCACATTTTTTTTGATTTTAATTGACGGCATAAAACAACAATGTTATACTTATTTTGAAATTATATGTAGAATTTAGCATTACTAACGAGGAGGAAAAAATGTTATTAAAAAACATTTTAATAAATAAAGTTATAAGTATTTTATGTATTATTATATTATTAACTAGTTTAATTGCACTTTTTATTGGAAACAATACTAAAGCTGCTAGTATAGATGATGAACTTAAAGAATTTGAAAAATATCCAGGATATGTAGAACTATTAAAAAAACTAAAAGAATCACATCCAAATTGGACTTTTGAAATATTAAAAACAGGGCTAAAATGGCCAGAAGTAATTATTGCAGAATCTACTGGCTATCACGGAAGAAATGTAGTTCCAAAAAGTTGGAACAGTGCATATAAATGTGTTTGTGGAAAAGTAGTAGATGCAAGCTGGACATGTGCTTCAACTGCTACAGTTGCATATTATATGGACCCTAGAAACTCTTTAAATGAAGACTATATCTTTCAATTTGAAAAATTAACTTTAGGAGAGGTTTCAAAAGAAGAATTAGAGCAATTAAAAAAAGGTGTAGAAACAATTCTTTCAGACTGTGACTATATGCAAGGAAAAATTAAATACTATGATTCAAAAGGAAAAGAACAAACAATAAATAAAACTTATTCAGAGGTTATTATTGAAGCAGCACAGCAATATAATGTAACACCATACCATTTGGCTTCTAGAATACGTCAAGAGCAAGGTACTGGTAGTGGTAGTGCAATGATTAAGGGTCAATATAAAGGCTATGAAGGTTTATATAATTATTTTAATGTTGGAGCATTTGGAAGTACTACACAAAGAATAATGGAAAGTGGTTTAACAAATGCTAGAGATTACGGTTGGACAGACCCAGAAAAGGCAATAAAAGGTGGAGCTTCTGTAATTTCAAATGGTTATACTTCTCAAGGACAAGATACTTTATATTTAGAAAAATTTGATGTAGACAAAACAAATGGACTTTATTCACATCAATATATGACAAATGTTTCAGCATCTAAAACAGAAGGCGAGCAAATTCGCGAAGCATACAGAGATGTTGGAATGCTTACAAAAGACTCTAAAATAATATTTAAAATTCCTGTATATGAAGATATGCCAGAAATGCAAGCACAAATACCAGGTACAGAGCAAATGGTTACAGAAGATGTAAAAATTAATGTAGATAAAGTAGAAGTTAAAGCAGGAAAAGGAACAGACTTTACTACAATAGCTACTTTAAATAAAGATGAGAAAATATTAAGAATAGAGCTTGATAACAATAAAGATTCAAACGGAAAAGCATGGGATAAAGTAGTTTTAAAAGATGGAACAAAAGGCTATATAATGAGGGATTATTTAACTAAGTTTAATATTGAAAATCCTTTAAATGAAGAATATATTGTTACGGCATATACAAACTTTAGAAATGGTCCAGGAACTACTTCTACAACAATTTTAAAACTTCTTTCACCAGGTCAAATAGTAACAGTTATTGAAAAAGATAAATATAAAAATGTAGATAAAGAAGATTGGTATAGGGTAAAAACAGCAGATGGAATATATGGCTATGTAGGAACTGGCTATATTGCACCTTATGATCCAAATACAAGTTCAGTAGATAAAGTAAAAGTAGTTTGCACAGATGGTTTAAACATTAGAAAAGAGCCAAGCTCAAATAATTCTGTTCAAATATTAAAAACAGTTCCAGAAAATACTATTTTAACAAGAACAGAAAAAGATGTAAAAAGTTCAGATACTAAATATATATGGGATAAAGTTACAACAAATGGTGGAATTGTTGGCTATGTTGCAAGACAAGATCCAGAAACAAAAAAAGCATGGATAGAGCCTGTAGATGAAAATAAGCCAAACACAGAAGAACCAAAGGAAGATCCAAAAGTTGAAGGTAATGGCTTTAAAATAGTTGATAACAATTTAGTATGTGAGCCTAACATAACAGTAGAAAATATAAAAAGCGTGGCAAAAGAAGCAACAATTAAAGATGGAAATACTACTAAAACCACAGGAAATTTAGCAACAGGTTGGAAAATAACTGTAGGTGAAAAAACATATTCTATTGTAGTAAAAGGTGATGTAAATGGAGATGGAAAGGTAACAACAGTAGATGCAGCGAGAGTTTTAAAAAATGCTGCTAGTAAATATGAATTAAAAGATGTATTTTTAATTGCTGCTGATGTTAATAATGATAATAAAGTAACAACAGTAGATGCAGCAAGAGTTTTAAAAGCTGCTGCTGGGAAATATAGTATATCAATATAGAAAGTGAGAAATAAAATGAGAAAAATATTTAAAGTATTTATAACAATTCTTTTAATCTTAATATTAATTTTTGCAGTTAAAGTTAATACCACAAAGGCTGTATCAACTACTTTAAGTGCAAGCAATGCAACAGTAAAATCAGGAGAAAGTTTTTCAGTAAAAGTAACATCATCTATTAAGTTATCAGGATGGACAATATCTTTAACTAATAGTGATAAATGCACTTTTTCTGGTGCAGATGGTGAAATAGTAAACGGTAAAACAGTATATGGGACTAATATGGATGGAGCAACAAAT
Source organism: uncultured Clostridia bacterium (assembly GCA_947625825.1). Classification (GTDB taxonomy): domain Bacteria; phylum Bacillota; class Clostridia; order TANB77; family CAG-508; genus CAG-273. Next base: position 10,631 of record CANQPV010000071.1, read on the forward strand.
TTAGCAACATTTAACTTTAAAGCACCAGAAGTAACTAAAGATACAACATATACTATTACTTTTTCAGGTACTGAAATGTGTGATGCTTCAAGTGCTGCGGATGTTAATAATGCTACATGTAGTGCAAAAATAACGGTAAAAGCAAAAACAACTTCTAGCGGAAATGGTAATGGAAGCTCAGGCAGTAGCGGAAATGCTACATCTAAGAAACCAAATTTTACTACAGTTAATAAAAAAGTATACACAACAAACGATGTAAATTTACGTTCTAGTTGGTCAATATCTAGTAGTGCAGTTTTAGTATCTGCAGGAACTGAGTTAACTTTAACAGGAACTTCAACAGAAGTGGTAGATGGCTATATATGGTACAGAGTAACTTATAAAGGAGCAACTAAATATATTGCTAAAGACTTTGTTTCAGATACAAAACCAGAAGATGTAGATTATCCAGAAACAATAAAATCTAGCAACAATTACTTATCTTCATTGGTGGTAGAAAAAGTAACGTTAAGTCCAGAATTTAGTAGGGAAACATCAGAATATACTGCAACTTTAACAGAAGATTTAACGAAACTAAGTGTAACTGCTAAGGCAGAGCATAATAATGCAACAGTAAAAATAGAAGGAAATAATAGTATAAAAGATGGAGAAAATACTATTAAAATTACAGTAACAGCAGAAAATGGTTCTAAAAAAACATATACTGTAAAAGTAACTAAAACAACTGATGATACTAATATAGAAACTTCAGCAAATCCTAATGCTAGCCAAACTATTGATGATAGTAAATTAAAACTACAATCACTAGAAATCTTAGGAGTAGGCTTTAGTGATGGCTTTAACCCGGACCAATATTCATATGAACTAAGCTTAAATATTGCAGTAAATGAATTAGAAATTACAGCTGTACCAAACAGAGAAGATGCAACAGTTGAAATTTTAGGCAACAGCGACTTTAAACAAGGTGATAATCTTATTACTATTTTGGTAAAATCAGCTTCTGGAGAAGAAACTACAACATATCAAATAAAAGTACATTTACCAATAGGAGTTGTTCAAACTCAGCATAATATAGAATTCTATATTATGTGTGTGGCTGTTGGAATTGCAGTTCTTTTATTTATACTTATAATAACTTTAATTACTAAAAAAGCAAAAAGAAGAAAGGATAATAAATTAAATTATACAGAAGATACTATACCTACTGCAAATATGGAAAAAGAAGAAAACGATGATGATTTTTTAGATAATATAGAAACAAATAAAAAATCAAAAGGCTCAAAAGGAAAACATTCTGTATAATTTTTTATATAAAATATAAAAAATTTAATAAAAATTAGAATTTACGAGAATTTTTATTTTAAAAGTGCAATAAATTTATTACAGAGAATTAAATTGCATATTAAAAATGCTTGACTAATAAAAATATAAGTGCTATCATTTTATTAAATAAAAAGTGAAAGGAAGATAAAAATAAATGAAGAAGGTTTTAATAATATCTTTATTATTAGTACTAATGCTAACATTTTCTACTACATTAGTAAGAGCTGCTACAACAGAAGCAGACTTACAAAGAAAAGCTTTAGAAATTTTATCAAAAGTAAAAACAGAAACAGATTATACTGCAACAGTTGAAAGAGTTTTCAGACAATATGATTTTACAGAAGAACAACTTTCTAGTGCTATGTCTGAAGCAAATAAAATTGAAGCAGTTGTAGAAACTAACGGATCAGACCCAAAAGCTTATTCATCATCTGTAAAAAATTCTTTAGTAAGCATAGCTCAAACAGCGGCTCAAGATTTAGGAATGCAATTAACAGTTGATTCTAAAAATCATGTAGCTACATTAACAAAAGAGGGTAGTACAGTAGCGGCTGTAGATACAGAAACTGGAAAAATTAAACAAACAGGTAGCGATAATTTAATGTTTGTAGTATTAGCTGGGGTAGTAGTAATTGCCACTATTACAACAGTGGTAGTAAAAAAGGTTACAGCTGATGCATAGAGAACGTAAAAATAATACTATTATGAAAGCAACTATAAGCAATTTGGTAGTTGCTTTTATATATGTATTAATAATAGTACTAACTATAGGTATACTTTTTTCATCAACAATTAGCAAGGCAATATCGCTAATTAATACAATATCAATTGATAAAAATAATGAAACTTTAGAAGATGTAAAAATAGACTTAGAGCATAATCAGCTACAGTCATATCCAGAATTTGGAAGTAAATACGCAACTATAATAATAGAAGACTTAGATATTAACTTACCATTATATTATGGAGATACATATTCAATATTAAGATATGGTGTTGGACAGTCTATAGCAGGCTATTTTCCAGGAGAAGGTAAGTCAATTATATGCATGGGGCATAATAGTAAAAAATTCTTAAGAAGACTACCAGAAATAAAAATAGGTACTAAAATAAGAATAGAAACAGTGTATGGAAATTATACATATACTGTGCAAGAAACTAAAATAGTACACCAAACTGAATTAGATGCTATAAAACCACAAAGAGAAAAAGAAATATTAACATTATATACATGCTATCCGGTAGATACTTTGGGTTATCCAACACAAAGGTTTATTGTTTATGCACCTTTAGATTAAATGAAAATATTAGCATAAAGTAGAATAAGCAAAAAAAGAAAGGAAAATTCAGAATGGCAAAAAAAATAGTTACATATATTTTAGGATTTATATTAGTTATAACACTGCTAATATCTATAGCTTTAACAATATTAAATCAAACAGTATTAAAAAAAGAGTTTGTAATTAATTTGCTAGAAAAAAATGAATATTATTCTAAAATATATGCAGATATATATGATACATTTATAAATAATACAGTGCAAACTGGATTAGACGAAAGTATTTTAGATGGAATAATAACAGAAGAACAAGTTAAAAATGACGTAAATTCATTTGTAAATTATTTATATGGAATTGGAGAAATTTCTATTGATACAGAAGGAGTAAAAACTAGATTAGAAGAAAATATAAACAAGGAAATTGAAAAAAACGGAAAAAAATTGGTACAAAATGAACAAGAAGCAATTAACAGATATGTAAGTAAAATAGTAGAAATTTATGAAGACGGTATAACATATGCAAAGTCATATGCAAAAACAATAAGTAATATAGTTCAAAAAGTACAAAAAGCTTCTAATATAGCACAAATAGTAGGATATGTAGCTACATTTGTGATTGCATTAATATTAATTACAATAAATAAACTTAAAGTAGTAAAATACATTTCAGTAAGTATAATGAGCTCTGGTATACTACTTATAATTCCAAAAATAATAGAAGCATCTGCTATGGAAATACATAATATATTAATATTAAATTTAGCATTTTCTGAAGTATTAATAAATGTAATTGAAACTATAATATCATCTTTTATGATAACAGGAATTATACTTTTTGTAATAGGATTTGTGTTTAGCACTATTTATGCAAAAGTAGATAAAGAATAAGATATTCTGCGGAGAGGTGGAAAAAACAGAAATGGCAAAACAGAAAAATAAAGAAGTAAAAAAAGCATCTAAAGAGTTAGAAAGAATGAGCATGAGCTATGAGGAAAGATGGCTTTATGATGCAAGAAAATTTAGAGAATGGGATGAAAGAAGTTTAAAGGAATATGAAATGGAAGAAGCAACAAAAAAGGGAGTTGAAATTGGAGAGAAAAAAGGAGTTGAAATTGGAGAGAAAAAATCAAAATTAGAAACTGCTAAAAAAATGTTAGAAGAAGGAATAAAAATAGAAACAATTATAAAAATAACAGGTTTAAGCAAAGAAGAAATAATGGATGCCAAATAATATGCATATAATGATATAGACAAAAATTTAAGCTAGTTAAGATAAAAACTTAACTAGTTTTTTTATTGCAAAAATAAATTATATGGTTGGCAAAAAAATACGTTCACATCTAACAAAAATGAATTAAAATAAACTATTTTTCTAAATTAACTAGAGCATATTTTAGTGCGGAAATAATTAAACTATTAAAACTTTGATTACTTTCTTCTGACAATTTCTTATATTCAGAATATACATCTTCAGGAAATCTAACTGTCATTGGTACATTTGCATTTAACTTATTTACCCTTTCTATCCTACTTACTTTAAACATATTAGAAACACCTCTTTTGTAAAATGTTACCACAATATTTTTATAAAAAATATAACCACAACGGTTGCATTGAGGTTTCTTTTACTGTATAATATTGTCGAATTATGAAAATTTGGAGTGAAAAAAATGAAAGAATTAGAATATCCATTTGATGTGAATTACATAATGAAAAACAAGAAAAAAATAAAAAAAGAATTGTTATTAAATAAAGGTTTAATAGATAAAAAGATAGCAATTTTAGGAGGGTCAACTACTAGCGAAATAAAAAATATGTTAGAAGTATTTTTATTAAACTATGGCATTAAACCTATTTTTTATGAATCAGAATACAATAAGTTTTATGAAGATGCTGTTTTTGGCAATGAAGAATTAGATAAATTTAATCCAGATATTATATACATTCACACAACAAATAGAAATATTATAAATTACCCAACAATGTATGAGGACGCTAGTATAATAGAGGAAAAACTAAACTCTGAATATGAAAAATTTAAAAAAGTTTGGGAAAAGTTATTTGAAAAATTTAATAGTATAATAATTCAAAATAATTTTGAATATCCATATTACCGCTTATTAGGAAATAAAGATGCAAGTGATATTCATGGAAAAACAAATTTTATTACTAGACTTAATCAAAAATTTTATGATTATGCTAATAATACAAACAATTTCTTTATTAATGATATAAATTATGTATCATCTTGCTATGGATTAGATAAATGGTCAAATCAATTTTACTGGCATATGTATAAATATGCTATGGAAGTACCAGCAATACCTTATTTAGCATTTAATCTAGCAAATATTATAAAATCAATCTATGGAAAAAATAAAAAAGCATTTGTTTTAGACTTAGATAATACTTTATGGGGTGGAATTGTTGGAGACGATGGAGTAGAAAATTTAGCTATAGGTCCAGAAGTTCCAAGCGGACAAGTATATTCTGAAATTCAAGCTTATTTAAAAGAACATAAAAGCTTAGGAATTATTTTAAATGTAAATTCTAAAAATGAATATGAAAATGCAATAGCAGGATTAAATCATCCAGCAGGAATATTGAAACCAGATGATTTTATTATAATTAAAGCAAATTGGAATCCTAAAAACTTAAATATTAAGGATATTGCAGAAGAATTAAATTTAGGAGCAGATAGTTTTGTATTTGTAGACGATAATCCTGCAGAAAGACAAATTGTAAGTAATTACATTGAAGGAATTGCTACACCAGAAATAGATGTACCTGAAAATTATATAAGAATTATTGACCATAATGGATATTTTGAAGTTACAAACTTTTCAAGTGAAGATTTAAAGAAAAATGAACTATATAAAGATAATGCAAAAAGAAGTCAAATGATGGCAACATTCGATAATTACGATGATTATTTAAAATCTTTAAAAATGAAAGCAGAAATATCTTCATTTAAACCAGTATATCTAGAAAGAATATCTCAATTAAGTAATAAGAGCAATCAATTTAATTTAACAACTAAAAGATATTCATTAGCAGATATTGAAGAAGTAAATAAAAATGAAAACTATATTAAAATATATGGAAAACTAGAAGATATATTTGGAGATAACGGAGTAATAAGTGTAGTAATTGGAAGCATCAAAAATAAAGATGAATTACATATTGATTTATGGATTATGAGCTGTAGAGTTTTAAAAAGAAATATGGAATTCGCTATGATGGATGAATTAGTTAGGAAAGCTAAAGAAAAGAACATAAAAACTATATACGGTTACTATTATCCAACTTTAAAAAACAAAATGGTTAGTAATTTTTACGACTTACAAGGATTTGAAGAAATTTCTTGTGATGATGAAGGAAATAAAGTTTACAAATTAGACATATCAAAAGGATATATAAATAAAAATAATGTAATAGAGGTGTATGAATAATGGAAAAAGAAGAAATTTATGAAAGATTAAATAATGTTTTTAGAGACATATTTGATGATGAATCAATAGTTGTAACTGCTGAAACAACTTCTAATGATATTGAAGATTGGGACAGCTTAGAGCATATTAATTTAATTGTAGCAGTAGAGCAAGAATTTGGAATTAAATTTAATATGAATGAAGTAACAACAATGAAAAATGTTGGAGAAATGGTAGATATTATAATGTCTAGAATGAATAAATAATAAAGTGGGTGAATTAAATGAAGTTTCATCATATTGGAATAGCTACTAATAATATAGAAGAAACCTTATCTAAATTAAAAAAATATTTTAATATTAAAGAAATAAGCAAAATTATATATGATGATAATCAAGATGCTAACTTGTGTATGATTACTTTAGAAGATGGCATAAAAATAGAATTAATAAATGGAAAAATAGTAGAAAATTTATTAAAAAAAAGACAATATCTATATCATACTTGTTATTCGGTAAGCAATATAAATGAAACTATTAATAAGTTAATAGAAGATGGGGCTTTTTTGATTAGAGAACCTAGAGAAGCTATTTTATTTAACAATAAAAAAGTTGCTTTCTTAATGTGGAATTTAGGATTAATTGAACTAGTAGAAGCGGAGGATTAACAATGGAATTAACATCATTTGTATTTTTAATGTTTTGTTTACTTACCATATTAATATATTTTATTATACCTAAAAAATTTCAATGGTTTATTTTACTTATATCAAGCATTGTTTTCTTATTTTGGAATAACTTTAATATATCTACAGTTATACAAGCACTAATTGTTTTGATACCTACGTATATATTAGGTATTCAAATAGAAAAGTATAGCAATACAAAAAAAGGTAAATTGTTTTTAATAATAGGAATCGTAATTATTTTAGGACAATTAGCTTATTTAAAATATACAAATTTATTTTTAACAACTGCAAAACACTTATTAAATTTAATTAATATTGAATATAAATTTACTCCAGTATATAGAGATTCTTTGATAGGAATAAGTTATTATTCATTAATTATGATTAGTTACCTAGTAGATATATATAGAGGAGTATGTAAATCACAAAAAAATATATTTAAATGTGCTTTATTTATGTCATATTTTCCAATACTTTCTTCAGGACCATTCATTAGGTATAATGATATAAATGAAGATTTGTATGGAAAGCATGAATTTGATTATACAAGAATGTGTAATGGATTAGTTAGAGTTTTGTGGGGAATATTTAAAGTTTTAGTAATATCTGAAAGATTAAGCATTTTTGTTAATGCAGTTTATGGAAATTTAGGAAGCTTTAATGGAATATTTATAGTAGCTGCTGCAATATTCTTTACACTACAGTTGTATACAAACTTTTCAGGTTCAATAGATATTATTATGGGAATATCAGAAGTAATAGGTATAAAATTACCAGAAAACTTTAGCTTACCATTTTTTTCAAAAACGATTACAGAATTTTGGAGAAATTGGCATATTACTTTAGGTGCATGGCTTAGAGACTATATATTCTATCCATTACAAAAATCAAATATTATTCAAAGATTAAACAAAAAGTGTAAAGAAAAATTTGGTAAAAAGATTGGCAAAAAAATACCATTATATCTTACTATGTTAATCATGTGGATTTTAATAGGAGTATGGCATGGAGGAGCATATACATATATTATTGGTTCAGGATTATTACAATTTTTATTTATATTTTTAGAAGATATACTAGAACCATTAGCTAAAAAAATAAATAGTAAATTACATATAGATATGAATAGTATTGGCTATAAAATATATCAAATTATAAGAACATTTTTACTATTTTCTTTCGCTATGATTTTCTTTAGAGCAACAAGTGTATCAAATGCCATAAATATAATTAGAAGTATATTTAATTTTGATATACCACTATTTACTAATATTAGCCTTATAGAATTAGATATATTTGACTTTATAATTTTAATAGCATCATTAATAGTATTATTTATAATTCAATTAATAGCTCGAAAAGGTAGTGTTAGAGAAAAATTATCAAGAAAGAATATTGTATTTAGATGGATAATTTTATATGCTTTAATATTTGCAATTATAATTTTTGGGTGCTATGGACCAAACTACAATCCAGTTGCTTTTATTTATAAACAATTTTAGAAAGAAGAGAGATTAAAATAATGAATAAAAATATAAAAAAAACTATTGTGTTTTTACTTATTTTCTTTGCGTTATTATATTGTACAACTAAAATTCTTTGGCTACCGAAAAATTCTGTGGCATATTTTTATGATGAGCCTAAAAATTCTTTAGATGTTATATATATAGGAAGTAGTAATGCATATGCTCATTTTAATACAACATTAGCATACAATTTATACGGCTATACTACTGCGCTTTTATCTACAGATTCGCAACCATTTGTATTAACGAAATATTTAATTAAGGAATCAGAAAAATACCAACACCCCTCTCTATATGTCATTGATTTAGCAAAAGCATCAGATTTATTAGATTCTTATACGGGAGAAGAACTTAGAAATACAATAGATGCTATGGAATTCTCAAAAAATAGAATAGATGCTATTAATGAAGCTTTAAGTTATAAAAAGGATATAAGCAAAAATGAATATGTTAATTATTATTTTAGCTTTTTAATGTATCATAATCGATATAAAAGTATATATGGAAACCTTATTAAATATAATACTTTATACAAAGGATATTTATTTGTTAAAGATACTACTATAATACAGCCACAAGATGAATATATTTGGAATAAGAATATGACAGAATTGGAAGAAGAAAATAATATAATTTTATATAGTTTAATTGATTATATTAAAGATAAAAATATAAATGTATTATTTATAGTACCTAAAAGATACTATGAAACTAAAGAAAATGAAAAAATAAATCAAATTATTAAAATATTACAAGAAAATAAATTGACAGTTATTAATTTTAATACTTTAGAAGATTTTAATAATATTATAGATTTTAATACTGATTTTTATAATGCTAGACATTTAAATGTATATGGAGCAACCAAATATACATTATACTTCGCTAAATATTTAAAAGAAAATTATCAACTACAAGATCATAGAGAAGATGAGAAATATAGTTCTTGGAGTACCGAATATGAAAGATTTAAAAAAGACTTTAATAAATTAACTAATAAAAATTTTGATGAGTTATTATTAGAATATAAAAAAACTAAAATTTAAACAAATTTTAGTTTTTTTTTGACCTAAAAAATAATTAAAAGCAGTATAAATTTATAATATTTTAAAATAATATTAATGTATATACTTATTTTAATGAAAAATTTCGTAAAGTCTAATATTTTACGAAATAAAGATAGATTTTTGTAATATAAAAAAGTATAGTTTTTTTTATAACTTATCTAAAAAAAACTTTTTTAGTTTCATAAGAAGAATGCACATATAAATTTAAAGTAATATTTACATCTGAATGACCTAATAATTCACTTAGCGATTTCACATCCATTCCAATCTTTATACAATTTGTAGCAAAAGTATGCCTTAAAATATGGAAATTATAGCTTTTTATCCCACACACTTTTAAACATTTTTTAAATATATTTTGATAGGTACGAGGTTCTATATATTTTTTTGATCCTGTTAAAAAATATTCATTTCCAGAATATTTATTTATTTTTTGTAATGATTCTAATTGATGAATTATTTTTTCTGGTATTGGAATTTTTCTTATTGCCTTTTTTGTTTTAGGTTCATCAATTTGTATTTTTGTATTTCCTTTTTCTAAATATACTCTTTGTATAGTTTTATCTACTAAAATTAAATCTGATTCTATATTTATATTTTCCCATTTTAATGCACAAATTTCACCTAGCCTTAATCCTGTATTCAAACATAAAGCAATACCTATATTTTTTAAAGTATTGTTTTCTAAACAATATTGTTCTAATTTTATCTTTTCAAAGTCATTTAAAATTTGTATTTCACTTTTATTATTTCTAGGACTAGAAATTAAATCTAATTTATAATCAATATTATATTTTCTTTCAATATACTTTAATATAGATTTAAATATAGTAATTATATCTTTTACTGTTTTAGAAGAAAGAGTTAAAGAAAGATAATCTATATATATATTAAAATCATAGTCTATAAAATAGTAAATATTTTTATTTTCAAAATATAAAAGTATATATTTATTTATAAGATATTTATATCTATAATATGTTGAATATTTAATAGTGTGCTTTTTAAATAAAAGCCATTTTTTAATTTCTTCTTTTAAAGATATATTTTTCTTAAAAATTTTCATTGATATTACCTCCGTATATAATAAATAAAAATGACGAAATAAAGGATAAAAAATAGAAAAAATTGTTGTAATGTTAATACCTTAATGCTATAATTAATATACATCATAAAGTATTAGACTTTACGAAATAGGGGATGAATTTAATGTATATAAAAATTAAAAAAGTTATAGATTTAGTTATAGCAATTATTTTACTGATTATATTCTCTATTCCTATGCTAATAGTTGCAATCTGTATAAAATTAGAAGATAGAGGACCTATTATATATAAGTCAAAAAGAGTAGGAAAAGATTTAAAAATATTTTACATTTATAAATTTAGGTCTATGAAAACGCAAAGAGAAGAATTACATAGTGAATTATCACATGAAGAAATGGTAACAAAAGTAGGGAAGTTTATAAGAAAAACAAGTCTAGATGAACTTCCACAATTAATAAACATAATTAAAGGAGAAATGAGCTTTATAGGACCAAGACCATGGATTCTAGATTATTATGAGTGGTTTACTGATGAACAAAAAAGAAGAACAAAAGTGCTACCAGGTATATCTGGATTAGCACAAGTAAAGGGAAGAAATGGTATTGATATATTTAAAAAAATAGATTATGACTTGCAATATGTTGATAATATAAGTTTTAAATTAGATATAAAGATTGTATTTGAAACGATTTTAAAAGTTTTTACTAAAGAAAACGCAGAAATAACAGAAAATGGCATAAAAGAGGAATTAGCAGAACTTAGAGAACAAAAAGAACATGCAAAAGTATAATGAACTGAAAAGAAAAAATAAGGAAATAGAAAAATGAAAACAAAAATTATGACAATTCTTTTAATAATAGTATGGATGGCAGTAGTTTTTAAATTGTCTAATCAAGTAAGTAGTGAGTCTAGCGCATTAAGTAGAACAATGACAGAAAAAATACTTATATATATGCATATTACAGATAATATGTCAGATAAAGAAGCAAACCAATTAATACAAAAAATAGAAATAATAATAAGAAAACTAGCACATTATACACTATATATGCTAGGTGGATTATTAATATTATTACATGTTAATTTATATCAAATAAAAATGAATAAAAAAATAATTATAAGTTGGTTCATAGGAACAGCATATGCAGTATTAGATGAAGTACATCAATTATTTGTATTTGGAAGAAGTGGCGAATTTAGAGATGTATGCATTGATTCATTAGGTGTTATGACAGGAATTATGATATTACTACTAATATTAAAATGCATTAAATGTTTTAGCTATTATAAGACAATGGGGGATAATAAATAATGAAAAAAGTATTATTTACGGCAACGGTTGATTCACATATTTTACATTTTCATATACCATATTTAAAAATGTTTAAGGAAAATGGATATGAGGTACATGTTGCTACAAATGGAGATGAAAAAATACCATATTGCGATATAAAACATAAAGTTTGTTTTGAAAGAAATCCTTTTAAAATAAATAATTTAAGAGCAATAAAAGTCTTAAAAAAAATAATAGATAAAGAAAAATTTGAAATAGTACACTGCCATACACCAATGGGAAGTGTAGTAACAAGAATTGCTGCAATTAAAGCAAGGAAAAATGGAACCAGAGTTATATATACTGCACATGGTTTTCATTTTTATAAAGGAGCGCCTATTTTAAATTGGTGCTTATTTTATCCTATTGAAAAATGGCTTTCTAAATATACAGATACATTAATAACGATAAACAAAGAAGACTATGAACTTGCCAAAAAGAAATTAAAGAAATGCAAGGACATAAAATATGTACCAGGTGTAGGAATAGATAAAGAAAAATTCAACTTTGAAATGACTCAAAAAGAAAAGAATGAATTAAGAAAGTCATTAGGACTAAGTGAATATGACTATGTGATAATATATGTTGCAGAACTTATAAAAAGAAAAAATCAATCAATGGCAATAAAAGTTATAAAAAAATTAGTACCGGAATATCCAAATATAAAATTACTATTGGTAGGAGAAGATTCATACAATGGTAAATATCAAGCATTAGTTAAAAAGCTAAATTTAGAAAGTAATGTTATTTTTGCAGGATATAGAAAAGACGTACCGAAACTTATGAAAATTTCAAATCTTGCGATATCAACTGCTAAACAAGAAGGATTACCTGTAAATATAATAGAAGCCATAGCTTGTGACTTACCATTAATTGTAACAGACTGTAGAGGTAATAGAGATTTAGTAGATAGCAAACATGTCGTACAAATTGATAATGTAAATCAAATGGTAAAAAAAATAAAACATCAAATTAACGAAAAAAGTAATTGTTTCAAAAAGAATAATTTTAAAATGTATGAACTTAAAGAAATAACAAGAATTATGGAAGGAATTTATATTGATGAAAAAAATAAAAATTATATTAAAGAATAATAGATTTATATATAAAATATATAAATTGATTTTTAATACAACATTTAAAATAATGAAATTATTTATAAAGGTTGACGATAATATAATTTTAATAAATTCTTTTGGTGGAAAAAGTTATAACGATAGTCCAAAAATAATATTTGAGTATATGAAAACGCAGGGTAAATACAAAAAATATAAAATATATTGGGCTTTTCAAGAGCCAGAAAAATTCAATATAAATGGAGCAATAAAGATAAAGAGCGATACATTAAAATATTTTATCATAGCTTTAAAGGCAAAATATTGGATAACAAATTCATCTATTGAAAGAGGATTAAAATTTAAAAATAAAAAAACAATATATATAAATACATGGCATGGCACACCAATCAAAAAAATGGGAATTGATGCTCCAAAGGGTGCTTTTAACTTTGATTCTTCTAAATTTGACATTATGTATGCACAAAGTGATTATGATGTTAATATTTTTTCAAGGGCATATGAGCTACCTAAAGAAATATTTGCAGTAGTTGGTTTACCACGAAATGATGAATTATTTAATGTTACTCAAGAAGAAATTAATATTATAATAAACAAATTAAATTTACCTAAAAATAAAAAAATTATATTGTATGCTCCAACATTTAGAGAGTATAAGAGAGATAGTGATGGATGCATTATTGCACCACCTATAGACATAGCAAAATGGAAAAATAAATTATCAAATCAGTACATAGTTCTATTTAGAGCTCATTATGAAGTAAACAAAGTTCTTGGCATAAAAAGTGATGAGTTTATATATGATATGTCGAGTTATAATAACTTAAATGAATTAATGAAAATTTCTGACATATTAATTTCGGATTATTCAAGTATAATGTTTGATTATTCTATTTTAAAAAGACCTATATTTAGCTATGCTTATGATTTAGAAGAATATATTGAAAAAAGAGGAATGTATTTTGACATAGCAGAGGAATTACCCAATGGAATATGCAAAACAGAAGATGAGTTATTGTATAAAATAATTAATTGCAATTTTAAAGAAGAATCTAAAAAAACAGAAAAATTTAGAGAAAAATATATTCAAAATGATGGAAACGCACGAAAATATATAGATGAATTAATTAAGTAAAGCAGTTTAAACAAGCAAAGAAGTAGCATTAATATTATAAATACTTAAATGAATGTAACTAGGGGGCTATAAAATCATGAATACAAATCAAAAATTAAAGCAAATAATATTAAAAACGATTTTATTATTGTTTTTAATAACATTATTTTTAATGGCATACAAATACAATTTCTTAGTACCATTTGTTTTCTTGATGTTTGCAACTATTTATGTGTTTATTATAAGTGCTAAAAATAAAGATATAAAAAATATTGTATTAATAACATTTATAATTAGAGTAATATTAGCAATCATTTGCTGTTTTTATTCAGATTCTGACCCTGATGGTTATGGATTAAGAGCTTATAGTTATACATTAATGCCTTTAGAAGAATATATAAATAATATACCTTTAGGGGCCTATTTCTATGCATGGCTTGTTGGTGGTATATGGAAAATAACAGGGCTTAGTTATGCTTTGATTAGGTTTATTAATGCTTTTTTGAGTTTTTTGTCGTGCATAATTGCTTATAAATTAACTCTTTCAATTACAAATGAAAAAGTTGCCAAAAGAGTTTTATTATTTTGCTGTTTCTTTCCTAACTTAATAAGATTTTCAAGTCCATTTGCATCTAGAGAAGCAGTATTTGTATTCTTTTCATTATTGTTTTTTTATAGTACTTATTTGAACTATACTACGCATAAGGTAAAATATTTAATTATAAGTTTAATTTGTTTATTGCTATCTATGATACTTCATACGATTGCAATATCATATACAATGATATATATATATATATATATTATTAGTAATTTAAAATATAAAAAAAAGCTCTTTTCAAACATTGGTGCTTTTTTCTTGATGATTTTATTATTCCTTGTAATATTTAGAAATAATATAGGTACTTCGAAATTATCTATGGGTGGAGAAATGGACATTATGGAAAGGGCTGATTTCTTCCAATCTGCTTCTTCAGTTGGTAGAGCAGCATACTTACAAAATCTACATACAAATAATCCTATAATAACAATTTTAATTTTACCTATTAGAGTTGCATATTTTTTATTTTCACCATTTATATGGATGTGTAGAGTATTTTTGGATTTATTAGGATTATTTGATGGAATCTTATATTTATTAGTTTGTTATAGAATATTTAAAAATAGAAAATATTTAAAAGAAAACAAATTTATATTTGCACTTACTTTATCATCTCTATTATTCGTTTGTATTATGGGACTATCAGTTTCTAACTACGGAACTGCGATTAGACACAGACAAAAAATAATAATACCATTATTTATTATTAGTGAATCATGTGCTTATTATAAGCAAATAAAGGAAGAAAGTTAATTATGAAAGTAGCATTATTTTTACCTTCACTAACAATTGGAGGAGTTCAAAGAGTAATTGTTAATTTGGCAAATGGTTTAGATAAATTAGGATGTAATATTACAATCATAGTTTGCGATGGACAGGGAGAAATGAGAAAAAAATTACCTTCTAATAGTAAGATAATTGATTTTAATAAGAAAAAACTGCATGGTGATTTAAGACCAATTTTTAGTGCTAAAGAATTAGAAAAATATTTAAAACAAAATAAAATTGATTGCTTAATATCAGCACCAGGATTTTCTTCTGTCATAGCATTAAAAGTAGCAAAAAAATTAAAGACAAATACATCTATACTACTAATTGCTGATAATAAATTGTCATTGATGTTGAAGAGAAAATTTAGAAATAAAGTGAATTATTATTTATTAAAATTTTACTCTAAAAAAGTTAGAGCACATATTATTGCGGTTCACCAAAGTGCATATGATGATGCACTTAAGATATTTAAAAAAAGTAAATTTAAAATTCACAAAATATATCACCCTATAATAGAAAATTTGACTAAAGAAAAAATAAAAGATAAGAACCTTGACAATATTTTAACAAATAATAATATAATAATTTCTGCTGGTCGACTAGTATATGAAAAAAACTATATATTATTAATTAAAGCTTTTGAAAAATTACTTAAAGACTATCCATCTTATAAATTATTAATTCTGGGAGATGGAAATTTAAAAGATTCATTAAATAATTATTGTAAAGAACATAATTTATGTAAAAGTGTTTACTTATATGGATTTAGTAATTATGTGATTGAAAGTATGAAAAAATCTAAGCTATATGTTTCTTCATCTATTGAAGAAGCTTTTGGAAATTGCATAGTTGAAGCATTATCAACTGGAGTGAGGATAGTTTCTACTGATGTTGAAAGTGGTGGACCTTTTGAAATTTTAGGTGGTGGAAAATATGGCAGATTGTGCCGTAATAATGATGTAAATGATTTATATAAATCTATGAAGAAAGAATTAGAAAATGAAACTTCTAGTAAAGAAGAAAGAATAAAAAGATCTAAAGATTTTAGTGTTGAAGCATCAGCTAAAAAATATTATCAGCTAATGAAAGGATTAAAAAATGAAACAAAATAAAATAGGTATATTAATTTTATATTTTGGTAAGTTCCCTAATTATTTTCAATTATTTTTAAATAGTTGTCGTACTAATAAGGATTATGATTTTTTGTTTTTTACGGATAATGATATAAATTTAACTAATGAAGATACTAACATAAAAGTCTATAAAATGCAATTTGAAGATTTAAAAAAAATTTTTGAAGAAAGATTAAAAACGAAGATAGATATTTTTTTCCCATACAAACTATGTGATTATAAACCTACATATGGATTTATTTTTGAGGATTATTTAAAACAGTATGAATATTGGGGCCATTGTGATATAGATTTAATATTTGGAAATATTTCAAAATTTTTGATATGGGATGAAATAAAAAAGTATGACAAAATCCAAAGATGGGGGCATTTAACCTTATATAGAAACAATAAAAATATAAATACTTTATTTAAAGAAGAAAATGGTAATTATATCTATTTTAAAACAGCGATGCATATAAAAGATGCTTGCCTTTTTGATGAACAATCTATAAATACAATATTTCAAAATAATAATATTGATATTTATGAAAATAAGAAATATTATGATTGTATACGTCGTTTTCCATATTTAAAATCAAATAATTTTGAATATAGAAAAGGACAAGTAATTGTTTGGAAAAAAGGAGAATTATATCAGTTATATCCTGATACTAATGAAAAAAATGAAATTTTATATATTCATCTACAAAAGCGAAAATTTGAACATTATAAAGTGAATAATGAAAATAATTTTTATATAACATGTAATGGTTTTTTTGATGTTACAAGTAATATAAAAGAAATCAGTAAACCTAACATTAGGCATGTCTATAACTTTTATGCAAACAAATTTAAAAAAGTTACTATCAATATAATTAAAAGAAATTTGATTTTAAAGGGAATTATAAGTGCTGACTTTTTAAACAAATCATAGTCTATCAAATATAGTCTTTCAATTAAATAAATTTAACTTGAAAAATGAAAGGAAAGAATTATGAAAAACAAAAAAATTTTAACCATAGTTATACCAACATATAATATAGAAAAATATATAGAAAAATGCTTGTCTAGTTTTATAAATGAAGAACTATTACCCAAAATAGAAGTTATTGTAGTTAATGATGGTAGTAAAGACAACTCATCTAATTTGGCCAAAAAATACTCTAAACAATATCCAGAAACTTTTATAGTTGTTGACAAAGAAAATGGTGGACATGGTTCAACTATTAATACTGCATTAAATATTGCAAAAGGAAATTATTTTATGGTAGTAGATGGTGATGACTGGATAGATAATGAAGCTTTAAACAAAGTGATTAAAGTAATAGAAAATAACCAAAACACAGATGCTGTTTTTTATAATTTTGTTATGGAAATACAATCAAATAAGACACAAAGGTTTCGCAATTTAAATAAAATTTTTAATGTAGGTAATATAAAATTAGAAAACGCAAAATTTGGGATTGATAGGCAAATAGGATTAGCAAATACTATATATAAAACGGAAAACTTAAGAAAGATAAATTTGAAATTAGACGAAAAAACATATTATGTTGATGTTGAGTATATGACATATCCATTAATAACGATTCATAATGCTATATATGTGAATGAATATGTATATCATTATTTAATAGGAAGACCAAATCAAAGTGTTAATATTAATACAGCTTTGTCTCATATAGATGATAGAAAAAAAGTTATTATAAATATTTTAAATTATTTCAAAAGTATAGATAGAAATGATATTTCAAAATTTGCATTAAATTCTTATCAATTGAAAATAGCAAGTGTTATTAATGATTATTATGGTATTTTAATTTTTGGTGATAAAAATTTTCCAGATAAAATGAGAAAATTAGATGAATTTGTTAAAAGTTCGGATGATGAAATATATCGAATTGTTTCAAAAAAATATTTTTATGTATTTTTAGCAAGACATTTTAATTATTCAAATTTTGTAATAAAATTATCATATTTTTTTGATAAGAATTTTAAAAGATTAAAAAGATTATTAAGAGGTGAAATTTAATGAAGAATGTTCAATATTTAATAATTGGAGCAGGAATATCTGGATTAACTTTTGCCAATTACTGTGAGGGTAAATATTTAATTATAGAAAAAGAAAATGAAGTCGGGGGATATTGCAGAACAATTAGAAGAAACGGATATGTTTGGGATTATTCAGGACATTTTTTTCATTTCAAAACAGATGAATTTAAAAATAAATTTATTAATGAAATGCCAAAAGATGAAATAATATACAATGAAAAATGTACAAAAATATTATATAAAGGTAAGTTTATAAATTTTCCATTTCAAACTAATATACATCAATTAGCAAAACAAGAATTTATAGATTGCTTATATGACTTATTTAACAAGGAAGAAAAGGAAAAATATGATAATTTTTTAGATATGCTATATGGAAAATTTGGAAAATCCATAGTGGAAAAATTTTTAAGACCATATAATGAAAAATTATATGCTATAG
Organism: uncultured Clostridia bacterium; assembly: GCA_947625825.1. GTDB lineage: Bacteria > Bacillota > Clostridia > TANB77 > CAG-508 > CAG-273. The sequence continues at coordinate 29,495 of CANQPV010000071.1, forward strand.
ATTTAACTAAATTAGATGTGGATGCAATGGGAAGATTTTTTCCTTATGCCGATAAAGAAGCTATAATAAAAAACATGAAAAATAGCCAGATTAATTCATATAATGCTAATTTTTTATATCCTAAAAATGGTGCAGAAAGTTTTATTAAGATATTATATGATAATTTGGAAAAGGAAAATATATTATTAAATACAACTGTAGAAAAAATAGATATCAATAATAAAATCGTTACTCTTTCTAATGGTGAAAAGATTAAATACATATATTTAATTAATACAATGCCTTTAAATAAACTTTTACAAATGATAAAAAATCATGACGAATTATTAGAAGAAATGTCATATAATAAAGTATTAGTATTTAACTTGGGGTTTGATAAAAAATCCCCGTTATGTACTAAAGAGCATTGGCTATATATACCATCTAAAAAATGTAATTATTATAGATGTGGTTTTTATGATAATATATTAAACTCAGATAAATTAAGTATGTATGTAGAAATTGGTTATCCTAAAAATGCTATAATTACACAAGAAATAATAAATGAACAATTAAAATTAACATTATATAACTTGAAAAAAAGTGGAATAATAACTAAAGATATGAAACTAGTAGATTATGCACCAATAGTAATGGATCCAGCCTATGTTCACATTAATACTGAAACTAATAAAAAAATTTATTGTTTAAAAACAGAATTATCAAAGCAAAATATATACACAATAGGAAGATATGGAGCTTGGACATATAACTCTATGGAGGATAGCATGGTAGCTGCTAAGGAATTAGCTCAAAAATTAGGTGGTGAAACATTGTGAAGAAAAGTGTTACTCAAAATTATATATATAACTTAATGTTTCAAATTTTAACGGTAATATTTCCTATTATAACTACTCCATATTTAGCAAGAATTTTAGGAGCAGAACAAATTGGAATATTTAGTTATACATTTTCTATTGTTACATATTTTGTTTTATTCTCTTCATTAGGTATCAATTTATATGGACAAAGAGAAGTCGCTTATGTTCAAGACGATAAAGAAAAGAGAAGTAAGGTATTTTTTGAACTTATATGTGTGAGAATTGTAACAACTACTATTGCTTTAATAATATTTTTAACCTTTGCTATGTTAATTAAAGAATATAAAATATATTACTATTTATGGACTTTAGAATTAGTTGCATCATTATTTGATATAAGCTGGTATTTTCAAGGAATAGAACAATTTAAAAAAATAATTTTTAGAAATTTAATAGTAAAAATATTAAGTTTTATTAGCATTTTTTTATTTGTCAAAAATTCTAATGATCTTAATATATATATTTTAATTTATGCATTAACAACTTTTATAGGTAATATATCTTTGTGGTTTTATTTACCAAATAGTATAGATTTTAAATTAACTACAATGAAAAACTTTCATAAAATAGGAATGCATATTAAATCTTTAGTTATTTTATTTGTTCCACAAATAGCTACTAAAGTATATACGGTGTTAGATAAAACTATGATTGGTACAATAGTAATTGATAAAATAGAAGTCGGATATTATGAGCAATCACAAAAAATAGTATATTTACTATTAACGATATTAACTTCTCTAGGAACAGTTTTAATGCCTAGAATTGCATCATATTTTTCACAAAATAACAAAGAAAAAATCCAAGATGCAATATATAAGTCTTATAATTTTGTTTTTATGATAGGATTGCCACTAATGTTTGGCTCTATATTATCATCTAAATATTTAATTCCAATATATTTAGGAAGTGAATATGAAAAATCTATATTATTAATGCAAATTCTTTCACCTATTATTCTATTTGTAGGTTTAAGTAATGTATCAGGAATACAATTATTAATCCCACTAAAAAGACAAAAACAATACAATTATTCTATTATTGCAGGAGCAATTGTCAATTTTATATTAAATATATTTTTTATAAAGTATTTATCTTCAGTTGGAGCGGCAATTACTACTGTCACAGCAGAGTTTATTATTTTAATAATACAATTAGTTTCAATTAAAGATATTATAAATATAAAAAAAGTTTTCAAAAATTCAATAAACTATTGGATAGCTAGTATTGGAATGCTTGTATTTTGTTATATAAGTATTAATCTTTTAAATTTAAACAACTATATAATGCTTATATTATTAGGAACTTTTGGAGTATCTAGCTACTTCTTATTACTTTTATTATTAAGAGATAAATATTTAACAAGTATATTTACTTATTTCAAATCTAGAAAGAAACATAATGAAATTTTTGATAAAAATATTGAATAGGAGGAAATAATAATGTCGATTTTATTACCAGGAGGAATCGGATATATAGGAAGTCATACAGCAATAGAACTATTACAAAAAGGAGAAGATGTAGTTGTAATTGATAATTTTTCAAACAGTAAACCAGAAATGATCGAAAAAATAGAAAAAATATCAGGTAAAAAAATAAAATTTTATGAAGCGGACTATACAGACAGAAATGCAGTAGAAAAAGTATTTGCAGAAAATAATATAGAAGCGGTAATTAATTTTGCTGGCTATAAAGCAGTAGGAGAGTCTGTAAAAGAACCTCTAAAATATTATTATAATAACATCACTGGTTGTATAGTTTTACTAGAAGTAATGAAAAAATATGGCGTAAAAAAATTCATATTTAGTTCTTCAGCAACAGTGTATGGAAAACCAGAAACAGTACCAATTACAGAAGAATTTAAAACAGGCGGAACAACAAATCCTTATGGCACAACAAAATTAATGATAGAGCAAATATTACAAGATGTATATAATTCAGATAGAACATTAGATATATGTATTTTAAGATATTTTAATCCAATAGGGGCACATGAAAGTGGCTTAATAGGAGAAGAACCACAAGGAATACCAAATAATTTAATGCCTTATGTAGTAAGAGTAGCATCAGGAGAATTAAAAGAGTTATCTGTGTTTGGAAATGACTATAACACACATGACGGAACAGGTGTAAGAGATTATATTCATGTAGTTGATTTAGCAAAAGGTCATGTAAATGCATTAGAAAAATTAAATAAAGAAGGAAAAGGATTATATATTTATAACCTAGGAACAGGCAAGGGAACTAGTGTACTAGATATGGTAAAAGCATTTGAAAAAACAACAGGTATGAAAGTACCATATAAAATAGTAGAAAGAAGACCAGGAGACATAGATGAATGTTATGCAGATGCTACAAAAGCAGAAAAAGAACTAGGCTGGAAAGCAGAGAAAACTATTGAAGATATGTGTCGTGATTCTTGGAACTATATTAAAAATAGAATTGCTAATTAACCTAAAAACTACTTGAAAAAAATATATTAAACATATATAATAAAAAAGTAAGTTTTACTGAAGAAGGGAAGAAAAATAAATGGAAGAATTAGATTTAGATGAATTAATTTCTATGTTTTGGAATAAAAAAATAGAAATAATTTTAATAACTTTAATAGCAATGGTTATAGGTGTAATTTATTCATATTTTTTTGTTACGCCAACATATACAGCTAAAACAAGTTTAATATTAGTACAAAGTTCAGACACAGCATCACAAAACGGAAACACTGGCATAACATCAACAGATTTAACAATTAACTCTAAATTAGTTTCTACATACAGTGATATTGTTAAAAGAAATGTAGTATTAGATCAGGTAGCTAGTAATTTAGAAATTAGTAAAGAGCAAGTACAAGAAATAAAAAATAGAATATCTGTAAGTCAATCAAAAGACACTGAAATTATAGATATTAAGGTAACTGATGAAGATCCAAACTATGCTACTAAAATAGCAAATGAAGTAGCAACAGTATTTAGTGAAAAAATAGTAGATATATATAATATGAGCAATGTTTATTTACTAGAAAAAGCAGAAGTACCAACAATTCCAAGCAATATAAATCATATAAAAGATATTGCTATATTTACATTTATAGGAATAGCAATATCAGCATTTTATGTTTTAATACTTAATTTGTTAGATCACACAATAAAATCAGAAGAAGACATTGAAAAATATACAGATTTACTTGTTTTAGCAACAATACCAAACTACGAAACAGAATTTAAAACAGAAAAAGGAGGTAAAAATTAAATATGAAAAAAGAATTAATAGCATATAAAAATTCAAAATCTCCTATAACAGAAATATTTAAAACATTAAGAACAAACATACAATTTATGAATTCAAAAAAAGAATTAAAAACAATATTAGTTACATCTACACTAATAGGTGAAGGAAAAAGTTGGGTATCAGCAAATTTAGCTATAACATTTGCACAAGCAGGTAAAAAAGTTCTTTTAATAGATGCAGACATGAGAAAAGGAAGATTAGCTGATTTATTTCAGTTACCTTCTAGACCGGGGTTATCTAATTTATTATCTGGAATAGATGAAAAAGGTCATAATGAAGAAATTAATATATCTAAAATAGTAAAAGAAACAGATGTAGATAATTTATTTTTAATAACTACTGGCAATATACCACCAAACCCAGCAGAATTATTAGGAACAGAACAAACCGAAAAATTATTAAATGAGTTTAAGCAAATATTTGATATTATAATATTAGATGGTACGCCATGTCAATTAGTTACAGATTCTTTAATTTTATCAAGAATAGTGGATACAACAATTCTTGTAGCAGGTTACAAAACAACTAAAAAAGAAGATTTGCAGAAAATAAAAAAATCAATAGAAAATGTTGGGGGAAAAATAGCAGGAGTAGTATTAAATAAAATACCAGTAAAAGCAAAACAATATAGTACAGCATATTATTATGGAAGTAAAACAAAAAGTTCTTTGAATCAATCTAAAAAAGAAATAAAAGAGGAAAAAATGAAAATTGAAGCAGAAAAATTAAAAGATGAAATGCTAGACAAAGACAAAAACGATATAATGTCACAAGTAAATAACTATTTAAATAATAAAAAGCAGGAAAAATAAGATATGATAGACATACATTCACATCTTATTCCTAATGTAGATGATGGTTCAAAGAGCATAGAAGATACTTTTATAGCTTTTGAAGAAGCAAAAGAAGTTGGTTTTACAGACATAATATTAACTTCACACTATAAGCCAGAATATTATGAAACAAAGCCAAGCAAGTTAACTTTTTGGAAAGATAAGTTGCAAGAAGTTATAGATACTAAAAATGAAGATTTAAAATTACACTCAGGAATGGAAATATATATATCTGAAGAATTACCTAATCTAATTGAAAATGGAAAATTATTAAGACTAGCAAATAGTAAATATATGCTTTTAGAATTGCCAATAAATTCTAAAGTAAATTATTTAGATTATATAATATATTATTTAGATACAGTAGGCATAAAGCCTATAATTGCACATCCTGAAAGATATGTAATTGTTCAACAAGAACCTAAACTAATAGAAGAGTGGATAAAAAAAGGTTGTTTAATACAATGTAATTTTGGAAGTATTTTAGGTATATATGGAAGTAATTCTAAAAAAATAATAAAACACTTGTTAAAAAACAATTTGGTTCATTTTGTTGCAAGTGATTGTCATAGTAAAAATGGAATTTATTTACAAATTCCAAAGGCTTTAAAAAAAATTAAAAGATTAGTTGGAACAGAAAAAACATATGAAATAACCACATTAAACCCACAAAAAATACTTAATGATGAAGAATGGTAATAATATATGTTAAAAAAGCTTTAATTAAGATAACACTTTACATTAAAGAAAGTAATTAATTTTCTTGACTTTTTTATGTATTATATACTATAATGCAATTGGTATGCCGATGTAGCTCAGTTGGTAGAGCAGTGAATTCGTAATTCAAAGGTCAGCAGTTCAATTCTGCTCATCGGCTCCAAAATAGCATTAGGCATATACCTTACAGGGCATTTTTTTAACATATTTTGAATTAATGCTAAATAAAAATAAAAAAGGTTGAAATTTAAAAAATTTCAACCTTTTTTGTGCGGATGAAGGGACTCGAACCCAACGCCGTTGACACTGGTTCCTAAGTAGCGCAAGGCTTTTAACAATTTAAACAGAAACTAATTTGTTTGTTTGAGTTAATGTTTGGGTATAAAAAATTAGCAAAAATTAAAAACTAACCTAGCAAAAGCTTTTGCAGCAATACAAAGACTAATTACACTACAATTTGAAAATACTAACTTAAAGGTTGATAGACTTAAGAGGTTAGTTGATAATTTTATAAATCAACTAAATAAGTAAAATTTAAAGAAACAAGTACTATTTTAATAATACTTGTTTCTTGTTATATATTTACTTACTATTAATGCTATAAATATCAACATTACTATATTTTTCTAAATTCATTTGCTCTAATGAATTTTGGATGCAACTAACAATTACATTATTAAAACTCATATCTTCTTTTTTTGCAATTTTTCTTAGCATTTCATTTATATTTTCTGGTAAGCGAATAGAAATTTTAACGTTACTCTTTTTATATTTAGAAATTTCAAACATTTTTTACCTCCAATTATTATGACTTATATTTATATATATTGTCCCACAAAATGGAAACAAAAAATACCAGACAAAAGTATTACAAAAGCATAAATATTATAGTATTATATATTTATATAGTATACATAGGAGGTAAAAAATGAAAAGAGATGAACAAAAGAAAGAAAGAGGTATTACGCTAATAGCCTTAGTAGTCACAATAGTGGTCCTTTTAATATTGGCAGGAGTAACCATAACAATGATATTAGGAGAAGATGGAATAATAGAAGCAGCAAGGGAAGCAGCAGAAAAAACAAATGTAGCAATAAAAGATGAACAGCAAATGTTACAAAATATGGCAGATGTGGCAAATGAGTATATAAATGGAAATGGTGGAATCGGAAGTGGAAGTGGAAGTACAAATACAGAAACACCACCTCCAGCACAATCAGAAGGAATTAGTTTAGAAACTATAAAAGAAAAGGCAACAGAATTTTACGGAAAAACAGTAAATTATACTAGTACAAATAGTACAGGAGTAACAAAATGGAGAATATTTTATGCAGGAAAAATAGATGATGGAGATGGAAGTGAACAAGGACATATATATTTAATAGCAGATGATTATATAAGTAAAGATAATGCACCAGAAAAAGATGGACAAAAGTTGACGGGTGATGATGGAGCATACAATTTATATTTTAGTGATGAGTTATTAAATTGTTATTCTTCAGGTGCATCAGGTATTTATAACAACCAAAAAGTAAGAAATTTACTAAAACAATATTTTGATTATTCACCAGATAGTTATCCAAATAGAGAAAGTACAAATAATAATATAAAAGCAGTAGCATATATGCTAGATACAGAAATATGGAGTGCAAAATATGGAGATGGGGGAAAAAATGCAGAATATGCAATAGGAGGACCAACACTAGAAATGTTTGTAAAATCATATAACGAGACACATTCTGAAAATAGCATTAGCTGTGAGGTAACAGGAAAAAATGGTTATACTTTTTCAACTGGAGATGGATTAACTAGTGATTATGATAATATTTATAGGATACCAGAGGACGCGGCTGTTAAGCGGAATGTGGCTTGCGGCTCCTAGTGGTGTAGGAAATGGTGTACTATGTACAATATTGAACGGGGCGGGATCGACGTCGAGTTACGACGCGAAAATACTGATGGCCGTATTGAATTTGTATCGGCTTCCGCCCATTGGTATGTTTAAATCCTGGAGTTAAATTGAAAGCGTCACAAGGAACAGAATACAACTATGAAATAATACCAGCAAATTAATAAAAGGAATGTTACAAATATAATAATGACATGACGGATAAACTTTTTATTAAACATGGATTTAAGTAAGCCAGTAGAAGAATATGAAATACACGAAAGGTGTAAAGAGAGTGTAAGAAACACCAAACATAAACTAAAATTTAGCTTGTGTTTGGTGTTTTTTTGGTACCGATGGTGGGACTTTAAGTCCATATTTCAATAATTATATAAATTTTTGTGCCAACATTGTGCCAGTAATAAAGTGACGCAAAAAATCACAAAAATTCGTAAAAAGAAACAAATAAAAAAATTATATATTTTTTTATGTTTGCTTGTTTTTTGTAAATAAATACTGTATAGTAATATTTATAGGAAGTAAGTTAAAAGCAGATGTGAGTGTTGCCACCTTACATACACAGTTTTTACTGTGAGAATTGGAGGTGGTGCTATATGATAGAAAATATGTTAACAATAATATATATACTTTTTTACAGTTTAGTAGCAACAACTATTATAGCATTTGCCTTGATTATTGCAATAGTAATAATTTTGAGCAAATAAAATAAACACCACATTACGCTTCGCCTAAGCTATGTGGTGTTTAAACAATAAAATTGTGGTAACACACATTGTCTGTGGCTACTTATTTCCTATATTTATTATACATAGTTTATTAGAAAAAGTCAAATGAAATTCTAAAAAAAACTGATAAGTTGCTGAAATAATGACGATATGCAGCAACGTAGCTTTTGTAACTTTTGCGTATGCAAAAGTTAACAAATGCTACATAAGCTAAGTAGCATAAACCAGAAGATAAACTTACTCACACGCAAGCCACAAATAGAAATAAAATTCGTAAGAATTTTAATTTGAATTTGTGGCTATACAAAGGGGTTATTAGGGGAAAGAATTTCCCCTAATCATACAGAAACTGCAAAGCAGTTTCTAGTATGTTAGAATGTCAAAATTACATTCAATACAAGAAACCCCAAGTAGAAATTTAATAAGTGAAGTCAGGAAAGCAAAAATATCTGCTTCATTTATAGAAACGGAGGTAATATTTTTATTTGAGCCTTATAAATGGCTATCTATATTAAAAAGGAATATAAAAAAATGAGTTATGCAATTATTCGAAATGCAAACTACAAAAAAGACAACTTAGCAGGACTATACAAACATAACGAAAGAAAAAATACTAATTATTCAAATAAAGATATTAACAAAAATAACTTTATAAAAAACTATTCAATAAAAAAATGTAATACCACATATACAAACGCAATTAAAATATTACAAAAGAAAAATAACTTAAGAGGCAGAATAATAAAGACAACAAATATAGCTTGTGAATTTATTATCACTTCTGATAAAGACTTTTTTGAAAAAATAGGAGAAGAAGAAACAAGAAGATATTTTGAAACTGCATATAAATTTGTAGCAAATTATAAAAACTTAGGAGAAAAATATATACTATCTGCAAAAGTGCATATGGATGAAAGTGTTCCACATATGCATTTGACATTTGTACCAGTAGTACATACTAAAGATAAAAACGGAAATGAAATAAATAAAATTGCTTGTAGTGAATATTGGAAGGGGAAAGATAGCTATAAAAGACTACAAGATAACTTTTATGCATATATAACAAAAGCAGGCTTTGACTTAGAACGTGGAAATACAAAAGAAAATACACATATACCAATAGAAACACTAAAAAAAGTAACAAACTATGAGAATATAAAATATGAAATAGAAAATAACGAAAAAACCGATAGCCTAGATATAAGTAAAAATGAGCTAGAAACACAAAATTTAAGCTTAGTAGTAGCACAAAATAGACAATTAGTAGAATATAACAAAAAATTAAAGACTAATCTAGCAAAGGCATATGCAGCAATTCAAAAAGTAGCTACACTACAAATTGAAAATACTAGTTTAAAACAAGAAAATATTAAACTAAAGCAAGAAAACAATAAATTAAAAGAATATATACAACATACATTTGAAGTAATAAAAACACTTTTTGATTTTCCTGTTGATAGACTTAAGAGGTTAGTTGATAATTTAATAAAAAAATATGAAAAATAACTAATATAAATATAAATAGCGATATAAATTTAAAACACTAAATAAACAAATAAAATAGTTACTATTCACAGCTAATTATAAATTTTAGAGTAGCCACTTGCTTCTTAATATATGTTTTTTCGTGCTTTAGCCCTAGAAAAAACATATATAATGCGCAAGCGACGTGGCGGATAATTTTAGGGCTGTGAATAGTAACATTAATTGTTACAATTTTATTACAATTTTATTACAAATTATCGACAAGTGTTTACAAGGGAAAAGAAATATTGTAAAATAAAATTATAGTAAAAATAGCTAAAAACAAAAGAAAAAGGAGTAAACTGAAATGATAAAACAGCAAACCGTTGGGGCTGTACACACACACACACACACACACAAGTAATTTTGTAGAAGTAAAAGAAGGCAATAAAGCCTTTATTTGTAGTGAATTAGGCAGACTATTTAAAAATAAAAATAGCCTGTCTTTTTGTTGTTTTTAAATGCTAAAAAGAAAATCAAAATTTAAAACTAAAAAAGATTTTAATATT
>CANQPV010000072.1 GCA_947625825.1 uncultured Clostridia bacterium
TAAAATTTCTTTTAGCTCTTTTTCTAGCTTTTTATCTACACAAGAGCAATTTTTATTTTCACTTTTTTCCATGTTTAATCACATTCCTTTCCTACGTATAAATCTGACCTGAATTGTAATTATTTTTAGGCCTTACCTCCATTTAATCATTAGTTTATTTTATTCTTTACTTACTATAGTTATTATACCAAAGCATGCTTTTTCTTTGCAACAAATTTCGACAGATTTTTTTATTATAAAGAAAAATAGTTGTCATCACAGTCTTCAAATTATTGGCCATAAGTTAAAAGTTTAACATATGTTTTTTCGTTGTTTAGTTTTAAGAAAAATTATATGTTTTAAAAGCGGAGTTTTGTCTAAAACAAAACTCCGCCATATGTTTATTCAAAAGTTATTTTGCTATTTATTGGACAAATTTGAATAAATGTTTTTCCATCATTTACATTAATTTCGTTTCCATCTAAATCTTTATATATTGTTTTTCCACTTCTAGATGTTTTTTCACATTTAATTGGGATATATTTTCCATTTGTAATATAGTAGCCATCTAGTGTTTTTATATTATCTAAAGTTTGTCTACCTTTACCACTTCCATCATTTAAAGTAGTATTTTTGCATTTTGTAATAATAATGTTTTTAGTTGTAACTGTTTTTTCTGTATTCCAGTCTGTTTGCTTTTTATCTCTAGAGTATCTAATGTATGTTTTTGTTTTTGAATCATAAGTATATTTTACTGTATTAAAAGCTGAATAAGGTATAGTAACTGTTTTTGCTATATTAGTTACTTTTGCTTCTTCTTCATTTTCACTATTTGTTTCATTTGTATTTTTACTAGTAGTTACTTTTTCTTTTATATCTGGAAGATCAAATTCTTCTGCTACATAATTTAAAACAGTTCCTTTAGTTGTAGTAGTTCTATATTTTTCTCTTTTAATAATTGTCTCTATTTTTTCTGTAGAAGTTACAGCATTATGTGGTGCATAACGATCACTTACTCTCCAGAAGTTTTTTTCACTTTCATTAATTCCGTTAATATCTGCAATTGCTAAAGTAGAAATGTCAGATTTAGCTTGTGGACTTTGTCCATAATGCACATAAATAGCGTCATTTTCTAATGCGTAATCTAGAAAATAATGTCTTGCACTTCTTAATGGACCAATTTTGTCTAGTTTTTTATTTTTCATAACTATCATTAATCTAGTTTCTCCGCCTTCTACGATCATTTCATAAACTAAATCTGCTTCTTCAAGACCTGCTTGTGGCATTGCATTAATATGATTATCTATCATAAATGCTATTGGTCTTTCATTTCCAGCAAATGTTTTTGGCTGTTTTACTTCTTTCTTTTCTTCTTCATTGTTTGCATTAGTATTCATATTTGCTACATTTTCTGCGTTTTGCATAGTTGGCAATATTTTCATAGCTAATAATACACCTGCTATAATTATTAATATAATTAAAATTGCGGTTAAAATTTTTAGACCACTACTAGATTTTTTACTACTTCTATTTTCCATATTATTTTATATTAGTTATTTACTAATATTTCCTCCTTCTTTTATAAAATAAATTAAATTTGTGTTACAAAAGTGACAAACTGCCCTCTAAACAAACGTCCCAACCGCGACACCATATATAATTAAGACTAATAATGTTCCAAATGCTGCACTAAATATTATTTCTGAAAGTTTATGTTCTTTTGCTTCAATTCTGCCTTCTGCTACAAATATTGAAATTACTAAAGATAATATTAAAACTATAAAATTGTTTGTTAATATCCAAATAATTGTATTTGCTGCAAATGCTATTGCAGTGTAACCACTTGGTACAAATTTTTTATTTAATATTTTATGCTTGTTTGATTTTGCATATGCAATTACTGCTAAAATTGCAATAGCTGTAATAATTATAGCTGCAAATGCTAGATGTGATGGTGTATTTGTTACATTTTTTATAAAGTTTAGACCAATATCTGCTATTTTATCGAAGAATAAAAAGTATGCTACAATTATGGCATTTATAGTAGTAATAACTACTCCTCCTGCTGCAACATCTTTAGCAATTTTAGCTTTTGGATGATACACATCTACATATAAATCTACTACTGTTTCTATTGCTGTATTTACCATTTCTGCAAAAATAATTAATACAATTGTAAATAAAAAGCATAAAAATTCTGCACGATTTAAATTAAAAAACAAACTAATTATTACAACTGCAACTGCAATTAATAGTTGTTTTTTTATATTGCCTTGTGTAGTAGTTGCATAAATTATTCCGTTAAAAGCGTTTTTCCATGAATCTAATGGTCTATGGTTTCCTAATCTTTCATCTTTTTTGTTTTCATTGTTTTGAGCTTTTTCACTATTTTCTTCTTTTATGCTATTTTTATTATTTTTTTGTTTTGAACTATTTTTTTGCTCCATAAAATTCCTTTCTATAAATCATCTAACAATATTTAGCTTAGATAACACATTTTCCTCTTTTTGACGCATTTTAATTTTATCTTCTTCTTCAATATGGTCATATCCCATTAAATGATAAAAACCATGAACTAGCATATATGAAAGTTCTCTTTCAAAACTATGACCATATTCTATAGCTTGCTCTTTAACCTTTGGAATTGATATTATAATATCACCTAAAATATATTGCATATTTGGCTCTAAATTTTTTTTAAGTAATTCATCTAATTCAGATTTTTCAAACATTGGAAATGATAAAACATCAGTTGGCTTGTTTATATTTCTATATTCTTTGTTTAGGTTTTGAATATTTTCAGGATTTGTTAAAGTAATACAAATATATAAAGAGGTAGGCAAAATACACTCTACCTCAAAACATTTTTGAACTACTTTTTCTATTAACTTTTCTATTTTTGAATTTTTTGTAATGTCTTTCCAAATAATTTCTGATATTTTGTTCATTTTATACATTTACCTTTGTTTTTACATATTTTCCTTCTGATTTGTAGCTATTTTTTACAAGTTTCATTGCTCCTAATTCTACTAATTTGTTACAATAAAATTGAATAATTTTATAATATTTGTTAGAATTTTTACGTAATTTTTTAAGATCATTTTTTAAGAATAAGATTTGTTTTTGTTTTATATAATCTATGTAGTTTTTGTCTTTGCCTTTTGCAACTTCGCTATATTTTTTCCAAAACTCTTTATATTCTTCACGCTCACTAGGCTTGTCCCAATAAATTTTAGTAGACAATAATTTTATATTATATTCTTCCATTAATGTAATTAGTAAAGAATAAGCTTTTTCTTGTTTACGAGCTATCTTTGTATCTACTATTAAGCTTCTTGTATCTTGTAATAATTTTTTATAACATTGCTCTGCTACAATTAGTGGTAAGCTATGTGTAAATAATTTACGGCTAAGTGCTAATAATACCATATTTTTTTCTATATTATCATTTTGGTCTAATTTTCCAACAGTAAATTTTTCAAAGTTTTGGTATTCTTCTAATATATTTTGATATGTAGCATTTTCTGGGTCTTGCTTCATTTTAAGTGGTAAAATATTTTCAATATAATCTTCTAAAGTAGAAAATATTTTATTATAAATTTCATCTTTTGCACCACTACTTAAGTTATCTGCAAGTTTAATAGAATAATGTTTTAATAAACCTTTGTATAAGCCTTCCATTTGATTAGTATATAATTTTTTATAATTTTCTACTAACTGTGGTTTATTTGTATTTTCTACTGTTTCATAGTCTATATTTAACAAATACATTTGCTTTTTATATTTATATTCTAAATATTCTGTTTCTTTTAAATGAACAATAACATAATATTTAGATAAAGCATTTTTTTCAAATTCTGTTGCAGTATCATTTTTAACTTTTTTGTAAATAGAATCTAAAATATATTTATCTATTGATTCTAAATATAAAGCATAAATATCTTCAAATTTTTTGTTTGCAATTTCTTGTTTTGATGAATCATTTGTGTTTTCAGTATTTACATAGGCTTCATAAGCTTTTATTGCATTATTTCTTTTAATAGAAATAAGCATTCCATTAATACCAATTTTAGTTGGAATTAATAGCTTAGCAATAGTTGTGGTTAGCTTTGAGAAAAATGTTTTCTCTTGATATATTCTTAAACTTCTTTCTTCCATAACTTTCTTCCTTTCAAAATACAATTTTTTCTTTTGTCGCAATGCTTTCGATTACCTCGTAAATAACTTCAACCTCTACATATTGTGCCGTAGTTTCTACATAAACCTTTTTGTTTACAATTGATTCTTTATTTTCTATTAATTCTTCTAATTTTTTAGTAGCTAAATTTTCTCCAATAATTTTTGCTTCTTCTGGAGTATAAATTAATTCCTTTTCTTCGTACTCCTGAAAGGTTTTGGTGTATATTTCAATTGGCAAATAAAAATTAGAAAAAAGTTTTAGTTTTTTACTTGTCTCTATTGTATCATACTTTTTAAATTTTGAAACCCCTTTCGTTAAATTTATTTTAAAATTATTTATCTTTACGGAATATTTATTTTCCTCCTTCCCAGTTTTGGCCTTTTCTAGCTGTTTTAAAGGTACTTTTTCTTTTTCAGAATACCAAACTTTTGCCTGAACATCGCCATTTGCATGTACATATCGGGTTCCTGTGTACTTTCCTTCTAGCCACCCTCCTACTAATACCGTACCTTTTGTAACTATATCTCCTTCTTTTACTAGGGGTGTACCGTTTTGAGCAGTTACTTTTGTTATCATTCCATCTTTTGTTGCAATTAGATTACAATATTCATCTTCTGCAATTATATCTGGTTTTAAATCTGCTTCTACAATTTTTACAGTGGCATTTGTTCCTTTTATTTCAATTCCAATCCATGCAATGTCACTTCTTTCTAATCTAATTTTTTGTATTAAATCTTTCGTTTTTAAACCTATTTTACATTTTCCTATTTTAAAATCATTTTCATCTAGCAATTTTTGTATTTCTTCTGAACTTATATTTTCATTTCCTGTAATTTCAATATTCCAAACGAAATTTGATAATGCAATAGTTGTTAGCCCAATAATTAAAAAGAAAATGAAAAATAATTTTCGTTTTTGATAACGATGTAATAAAAATGGTATTCCTTTTTTCTTCTGCATTTTTACTCTACATTTTGTTTTTTTCGCAATTGGTTTTAATTTTTTAAAATCTTTTAATCCAATATTAATTATTATTCTAGTAGAGTGCGTTCTTTTTAAATTCCATAAAAATATTTTCTGACTATTACAAAGATTTATAAATCGTTCTATAAAATACCCTTCTACTTCAACTGTAACATAACCTAAAATGATATTTAGCAATATTTTAAAGTACAAATTTATTCCCTCCTTTTTAGTCTTTTTCTATGTGATTGTTTCAAAATCAATTCCATCAATTTTACCTGTAATTAATAAATCGTCTGTTGTCATTTCATTTAAATTGAGTTCATAGCCATTTATGTTTAAAATACCAATATGTGTACTAATACGTATGTAAAATTCTTGATATTCTAAAATAGCTTTGTAATTTTCTATAAGCATTTTTTCAAAGCCAAGTATTGTAATTTTAGGAATATTAGTAGATACTTCTTGCGGAATGTCTAATAATTTGTTTACTTTATCTCCTATTTTACTTTTTTTATTTTTTGCCATTTATATTCTCCTTTTTTGCTATTAAAAACTCATTATCTTTCGAATTCATCTAAGGTTTTAAATTCATAGCCCATATTTTTTATTTCTTTAATACAGCTATCTAAAATATTACTATTATCTTTTGAATTTCCATGTAGTAGAATTACTGCTCCATTATGAATATTATCTAGTATTTTGCTTTTTCCATATTCTTCTCTTCCTTGTTTATTTTCGTCCCAGTCATCATAAGCAAGTGACCACATTACTGTTTTATAGCCCAATTTATTTGTATATTGTATGGTCCTTTCGCTATATTCCCCTTTGGGTGGACGTATATATTTCATTTCATATTTAAATTTTTCGTAAATTGCGGTGTGCAAATCCATTACTTCTTTTTTTATTTCTTCATTAGATATTTCTGGCATAGATTTATGATTAACTGTATGATTTCCTACAATATGACCATCATCAATCATTTGCTTTACTAAATCTTCTTGTGTATTTAAAAAATGTGCAGTAATAAAAAAGCATGCCTTTACATCATTTTGTTTAAGAACTTCTAATATTTTTGGTGTATACCCTGCTTCATATCCTTCATCAAAAGTTAAATACACATACTTTTTTTCTTTATTTCCCATTGCAATTCCGTTATATTTATCTATAATTTGTTTATTTTTTGCACCTAAATCTGGCTGTTTATGGTCTTTTTCTCTTTTAATGCCCCAACCTATTTTTTGATTACTTAATGCAGTAGTAGAACTTACTTGAACAGCACTTTGATTTCTATTAGTTTGTACAATTGAAAATATAAATACAATAAAAAGCATAAATGCACATATTAAATTTACTATTTTATTTTGTTTTTTCATAACATTTTCTCTCCTCTTTTTTATTCTATGAGGTAGGAAAAAATATTATTACTAATATCTTGACAACATAAATTCTTAATTATATTATTATAAGTAATTGGAAATTTTTAGGTTATATTGTAATTTTTTGTAAATTTATATTACTAAGGAGAAAATTATGTTAAATTTTGTATTGTGTGATGACAATATTAATGTACTTAATAGATTAGAAAAAATGTTAGAATCAATTTTTATAAGCAAAAAATTTAATGCTCAAATTGTGCTAAGTACAACTTATCCAGATGAATTAATAAATTATATTAGAAATAATACAGTAAATGTTGTTATTTTAGATATAGATTTAAAGTCTAAAGTATCTGGGCTTGATTTGGCAAATATGATTCGTAAAAAGGATAAGAACATATATATTATTTTTACAACTGGACATTTAGAATATGGCTTAATGGCTTACAAATATAAAACTTTTGATTATTTGCCTAAACCTATTACAAAGGAAAGATTAGAAGAGACTTTGATTAGATTATTTGAAGACGTATCTGGTGATACTTCTGACTTTGTTAGGTTAGATAATAATAAAACTATTATTAAACAGGATAGTATTCAATATATTCAAAAAGACGGAATGAAGGTTATATTTCATACTGATACTAGAAATTATGAAACTTACAGTTCCTTTAAAAAAATCTTGCCACAATTATCACAGCAATTTGTTCAATGTCATAAATCCTATATTGTTAATACTGACAAAATTACAGATGTTAACACCACAAATTCCACTATTCTTTTAAATAATAATAAAGATGTTAAATGTCTTATTGGACCTAAATATAAAAATAAATTTATGGAGGTATTTAATTATGGAAATTTTTCAAACAATTTGGACGGCTTTAACAACACAAAATGAGGTTGCACTTAATGTTACAGGATTTATATCATGCTTTATTGAAGGAATTGTCAATGTCTTGCTAATTACAACTATTTTAGACATAAATTCATCTAAAAAATCTAAAATTATTTATGTAGTTTCTATTAGTACAATAGCATTTATCTCTAGAACTTTTATACCAAATCCTTATGCTACTTTTGTAAATATGATTACAACATTTTTGATAGTTAAATTTGTGTTAAAAGCTAACTTTATTAAATCATTAATAGCTTTATTTATACCAATTATATTAATTAGTATTTTAGAACTATTTATGGTGCAAATATATTTAAGAATTTTTAATATAACTTATGAATCTATTATGATAATTCCATTATATAGAGCATTATTTACTTTAAGTATTTATTTATGTATATACTTAATTTATAGAATTATTCGTTATTTTAAATTTCATATTAATTTAGAAAATATGAACAAGAAAAACAAAATTCTATTTGCCACAAATGCTATTCTTGGTATTATAGCTATTTGTTCTCAAATTTATTTAATTACTTTTTATAGTGATAAAATGCCAATTATAATTACTATTGTTAGTATTACCAGCTTACTAGCTTATTTTCTTATTAGTATATATAATTTATTAAGTACTACTAAATTAGCCACTACTTCTCAAAATTTAGAAGAAGCACAGTTATATAATAAAACCTTAATACTGCTACATGATAGTATGAGAGGCTTTAAGCATGATTTTAATAATATAGTACAAGGAATTGGTGGATATATAGATACCAATAATATGGAAGGACTTAAAAAATATTATGCACAGCTTTTAAAAGATTGTAACCGTGTGAATAATTTAACTGCACTTAACCCAAATGTTGTAAATAGCCCGGCTATATACAATATAATGGCTACAAAGCACCATAGGGCAGATGAAATTGGCGTTGAAATTAATTTAGGTGTTTTTCTTGATTTAAATGAAATTGAAAAATATATGAAAATTTATGAATTTACAAGAATACTTGGAATATTAATGGATAATGCTATTGAAGCTGCTTCAGAATGTGAAGAAAAAATTGTTCATGTAAGTTTTAGAAAAGAAGAAAATCGTAATAGAATAGTAGTAGTTATTGAAAATACATATAAAAATAAAGATATAAACATAGATAAAATTTTTGAAAAAGATTTTTCTACTAAATCTAATAAAACAAATAGTGGGCTTGGCTTATGGGAAGTTAGGCAAATTTTAAAGAAAAATAATAATTTAAATTTATATACTACTAAAAATGATGAATTTTTTATACAACAATTTGAAATTTATTATTAAATTTTTAAAAAATGAGTAGCTTTAAAATAGGCTACTCATTTTAAATTGTCGTTTTTATGTTTTAAGGAAATATTTATATTTTTGTTTTTGTACTAATCTTTTTTAATTAAAGATGCAGGCATTTTTGGTTGGTGAATAGCACCTAAAATCCAGCATGCAGTATTTGTAGATTTTGCATATTTTTCAGCTACTTTAGCTAATAATTTTAACATTTGTATTCCCCCTTAAAATAAATTTTTATAATAAGCATTGCCGGCAAATGCTTTATTATCATATTAAATTGTTTCTTCTGTATATACTTCATAACCATGTTTATTATTTGTTAGCTTATATGAAATTGGCAAAACTGTTAAGTTTTGTAAAAATATTCCATAAATTAGCATATATGAAACTATATTATTTTTATAAAATGTAATAATTGTAAGTAAAATAAATAACCAAATGTACGATTTTATTTTTTTAGATTTTCTTTCTTTTTTACTTAAAATTGGTATGTTCTCTGTATCTGCAGGGGCATATTTTGAAATTATAAAAATGCTAAATGTTGCTACTAAGGCAGTTAATATATATAAAATATAACTTTGTTCTAGTTTTAAATATTTAGCAAGTAATACTGGTCCTATATATAAGGCAGTAGTTGTAATCATGCAGCCTAAATGTGTTTTTAAATGAAAACCACCTGTAAAACTACGATAAGGTGCAAGTAGAATAAATAATGCTATTGTATACCATCCAATTCCTAGTAAAAAACCTATTATAAATAATATAAATATTTTAGGCATTTCTCCAAAAATAAGCCTTACGCCAAAATCTATTACAAGTTCTTTTTCTTCATCTATATCTTCTACATTTTCTTTAATTTTATTTGTTATAAAATCACATAATTTATCTATCATTTTTACCTCAAGTTTTTTTAATAACTTATTACTATACTCATTTTATAGTTAAAAATCTTATTAAAGCATTTTTATATATGAAAAACTAAAATTTATTTACGAAAAATGTCATTTTTTGTTTTATATACTTTTAAAACATTTTTATAAAATTTTATTTTAAAAAAAGAACCTAATGTTTAATTAGGTTCTTTTTTATTAACTTCAAATTAAGGAATAGGGCCTACTTTAGGACACACTCTAATTATTATGCTTAATTTTATAAATACTTTTTATTTTTTAGTCTCATCTTTAGGAGTTGGAATTTGATTAATTCCGTTTTTTGGTTCTTGCAATTTCAAATCATTTTTAATTTTTGTTGTAGAAACGCCTTCAGTTCTATCTAAATAAACTACTTCGCAGTAATCTTGTAAATAATCAAATTTATCGCTTCCAGCCCAATCACTACCCATTACTACAATATCAACTTCATATTTTTTTACATCTGATATTTTTTGCTCCCAGTTTTGTTCTGGAATAACTAAATCTACATATCTTATTGCTTCTAGCATTTGTTTTCTTGTTTCATAATTATGATATGCTTTTTTTCCTTTTATTTCGTTAAATTCATCTGTTGAGAGTGCAACAATTAAATAATCTCCTAATGCTTTTGCTCTTTTTAATAATCTAATATGTCCGTAATGTAATAAATCAAAAGTTCCATAAGTTAAAATTCTTTTCATAATTTTCTCCTTTTCTACCCTACTAATTTATTAAAATCATTTAAATTATTAATTGGATTAATTAATTTTATATTTGAATCTTGTCCTAAATACTGCTTTATTATATCATAAGTTTCCTTATTAGTTGTTACTATACAGTCTAAACTATTATAAACTTTTTTGTTAATATTAGTATTAAAGTCATCTGGTTGTGCTACATATAATATTTTTTTACAGTTTAAATCTGATAGCTGATATATTTTTTTATAATCTATATTACTAGAAAAAATAGCTGCTTTAAATTTAATATCTCCAAATATTCTAGTTAATTCTAGTTGGTGCATCTTTTTATATTTATTTTTTAATATATCATACAACTTTTTATTGTTTTTAAGTAATCTAATTAATATAATATCCATTTTCGTTAAATTTGAATTTGAGCCTAATTGTCCATAAAAGTTTATGTTATTAATGACTTTTTTAAATAAGTCTTTATTACCTCTTAAATTTTTAGTAATATAAGATACATAATAATTGTAATTTTCCTCTTTTGTATTGTTTATAATTTTTATAAAATCTTTTGTTATATTATTTGGAGTAAAGTTACCAATATATAATAAAACATTTTCTTTTTCAGATTTAGGCATATCAATTATTTTTATTTCATTTTCTTTGTTTAATATTACTTTTTCGCAAATTAATTTAGATATATCTTTTCTTTCATATTTACAGAATTTATTTAAGAAGTCTGCTACATCATACTGTATAGGCAAGTTTATTTCTTTTATTAGGTCTTCTACTGTTTTTACTTTTGGAAAAGGTAATTCATTAAATGGTAAATATACGCCTCTATTTTCAAAATATTCTTTTTCGTCGTATGCAAATAAAATAATCTTTTTATTAGTAGTAGCAAAATCAAAAAATACACTTGAATAATCTGTTATTAATATATCACATATACTTAAAAAATCATATGTTTCAAGATCTTTAGGAAAAGTTTTAACATTGTTATATTTTTCTACGTTAATTTTATTTCCTATGTATGGATGCATGTTTACATATAAAACTTGGTTTGCATTTAATTTTTCACTTATTTGTTTTATGTGCTTTTCTGCTATTTTAATTTGCCTTTCTATGTCAAAACTTCTAACAGAACCTCTCCATGTAGGCATATAAGCTATTAAAGTTTTAGCGCTAATTCCAAGCTGCTTTTTAATATTTTTTACATCATTTCTTAAAAATACTTCATTTCTTGGATATCCACATAGCATTATTTTATTATTTGCTAAGCCCTGAATCATATAATCTTTAATCATAATGTCCATCATGTAATTACTTGGGTATAGTAAATAATCTGCCATAACGAAGTTTTTCTGAACATTTGCTATATCAAAGAAGTCATTCTCCGTACTTTTACCTAAAGTTTTTAAAGGTGTTCCATGCCATGTATTTAAATATACTTGTTCTTTTCTTTTTATGAAGTATACTGGCATGCTAGTATCTGTAAATAAATATTTAGATGTAGCAAGTATTTTAGCAAATTTAGATGTTTTATTTTTAACAAGTTTTACCCTGTTTAAAATACTGTAACTTTTTAATAATTTAGTAAATTTTTCTTTAGCTTCTTTGTTATAACATACATAAATTTTAAAATCTTTATATGCATTATTAGTAGCAAGTTCTTTAGTTATATAAAACATATTTCCATTTAAGTTATTCCCTTGCTGAGAAAATATAAATACACTTTTTTCTTTAATTGCCTTTTTACATTGTTTTATATATATTGCACCAAGTTTTTTAGCAAATGCATATTTAAATACTTTTTTTATTTTTCCTTTTAAATAATTTTTAGCTGTAGTTATATTAAAGCCTATTATAGTGCACAATTTCCAATAAGCTTTTGATGTATATTTCTTTTTATTTTTGTTTTGTAAGTCAAAGTACATATTTTCTTTCCAATTAGGAAATTTTTCATTAAGAAAATCAAATACCTTGTTTATATATTTAAGCTTTAATTTTTTTTCTTTTCTAGCTGTGTTTTTTTCTAATATAACATATATATGTTTTAATATTACATATAATAAAGCATCTTTTAATTCTTCATACTTTCCAATTTCTTTATAATAATTGTTTAATTTTTCTGTAACATTAAATATATCAAATCTTTTTTCTGTTAAATATTGTGTTAATGAACCAGCTCTAGAAACTATGTAATAATACATACAATCTTCAATTCTAGATATTTTATTTGCCTTTGAAAATGCTTTATAAGTAAATAATAAATCTTCATATATTCTTAAATCATTATCAAATTTAAAATTATTATTTTTTATAATGTCTGCTTTAAATATTTTATTCCATAAATATGGAACTTCATCAAATAGCAAATTGGCTTCATATATGTTTTTATTAAATACATCATCTTTATCAATTTTTTTATTTCCAAAATTTTTAGCATTAAACTTTTTTTGCTCTTCTTTTACTCTATAATAATTGCAGCAAACAATATCTGCATTTTCTTTTATTGCCTTATTATAAAGTTTTTCGTACATGTTTTCTTCAATATAGTCATCACTATCAACAAACCCTATGTACTCACCTGTTACATGCTGTAAAGCGTAATTTCTTGCTTTAGATGCTCCGCCGTTTTCTGTGTGAAAAGCTTTTATAATATCAGGATATTCTTTTTCATATTTATCTATTATTGCTTTAGAGCCATCTTTGCTACCATCATTTACAATTATTACTTCTATATCTTTTAGAGTTTGATTAACTAAAGCTTCTAAACATCTTTCTAGGTACTTTTCTACATTATATACTGGTACAATAATACTTACTTTTTTCACTATATACTCCTTATTTTTCATTAAATATTTTTTCTACTACTCTTTTTGCTGCTTGTCCATCATCTAAGTAATTATATTTTTCGTTAAACTTTTTATATTTTTCATCATATACAAAATTTTCGCTATTTTTAATTACATTAATAAGTTCTTCTTCTTTTTCTACTATTTCTCCTGGAAGTTCTAAAATATTTATATAAAACCCTCTTAAGTTTTCTTTATACTGCTTTAAGTCATACATATAAAATATTATAGGTCTTTTTAAATTTGCAAAGTCGAAAAATACACTTGAATAATCTGTAATTAATAAATCTGATATTATATATAAATCATTAATATCATTATATTGTGATACATTATATACAAAGTTTTTATATTTTTCAAATTCAAATGAATTTGCTACTAAATAATGAGCTCTAAATAATATAACATAGTCTTCTTTTAGCTTTTCTTGTAATAAATCGAAATTAACTTCTGCTTTATAAGTATAGCCTACACCAGATTGATGCTGGTTATCCCTAAATGTTGGTGCATATAATATTACCTTTTTGTTTTCTGGTATATTTAGCTCTTGTTTTATTCTTTTTATGTCATTGTCAGTGTAATTATATAAAAAGTCATTTCTGGGGTAGCCTTCTTCTATTACCTTGTGTGTCATGTTATTTTCAGCTAAATTCCATGCAGTAATAAATTTTTCAGTTGCAAATTTTGAAGGTGATAAAATATAGCTAAACTTTTTTGCATCTAATTTATAACGGCGGTAAATTTCTTTATCTGAATTCATAGAATTTTGGCTATTTTTTAAGTCATAGCCAAGTCTTTTAAGGGGTGTTCCATGCCAGCACTGAATATAAACTTGATTTTTTTTAGGATAAATATGGTCTTCTACTGTATGATTAAAAATCCAATATTTTGAAGCTGCTAAATATTTTTCATATATTTTGCCACCATATTTTATTACTTTTGTATTTTTATTTTGTTCTAAAAATTTATAATTCTCTGGCTCTTCAAAAGCCCATATATAATTATAGTTTTCATATTTTTTTTCACTATTTATATATTCATAAATTGCTTTTGGGCTACAACTATAAGATTTTCCTTTAAATGAATGAAAAATTATTGTATTAGCATCTACTTTTTTTCCAATTCCTCTTATTTTAAATCTAACATATTTTAAAGTTTGATTAACTTTTCTAAGTGTTATTCTAAAAAAAGGATGATTTTTAGAAAAATCTATTAGCTTTGTTTTTATATTTTTTAGTTTAGGCATTAAACTTCTCCTTACTATTTTATATACTGCAATAAGTAATTAACGATTCTTTCTGTATTTTTAGTATCTATAGTTTCTATGTATTTTTTTCTAAAGTTTTCTAATTCTTCTTCATTATATGAATTATTTTCTATTTTTTCAGCAATTTCCTTAATTTCATTAAAAGTTTCGTTTGGCATTTCTTGTTTTAAATTAATATTTAGCCCTCTTGCCTTTTCATATTCTTTTATATCATATAAATAAAAGAATATTTTTTTATTTATTGTAGCCGCTTCAAATGAGGCTGCAGAATAGTCCGTAATAACGTAATCTACTATTTTTATTAAGTCTAATGTACTGTATTTATTGTTTATTAAAAATTCTTCACCTACTTTTGATTTATCTAATGGATGTAATCTTATAATTAAATTGTATTTATCTTTATTAAAACTATTGCAAATTTGTGTTAAATCAATTTTTGCATTTTTTCTAAATGTTGGTACATATAAAATATTTTGTTTTTCTTTTAATTTAGGGTACTCTTTATATATTTCTTCTACATTTTTATTAATATTTTCACTTAGTAAATAGTCTATTCGTGGCATTCCTAATTTTAATATTTTGCTTTCATTAATATTAAATGCTTGTGCATAAATTTTTTTGGTAGCTTCGCTAGTGCAAGTAACATTTGTATAATTTTTATGCATTTTCATTATTTTAGCTACGCTATTATTACTGCCCTCTTTTTTATCTGTTATTTGATAGCCAAATTGTTTAATTGCTCCCATAGCATGCCAAATTTGCATAATTACTAATTCTTTTTTATGCTTTAATGCACTAACAGGAATTACATAGCCATCTACTATACAAATTTTAGAAGTTGCTAAATTATACATACATTTTACTATATAAAAACAATATGCTATTTTACCCATAAAGTTTTTTGGTATTTTTTTGCATAATATTTTTACATTAATATTATTGTTTCTATTTTTTATTTCTTGATTAAGTAAGTTAAAATCAATGCTAGGTGTATTTGACTGTCTACTAAGCATTACGATTTTATTCTTTTGCATGGGAAATAGTTTTATAAAGAAATATATAAAACTCATTAATAATCTAGCTATATATAAAATACATTTTTGAATAAAATTTTTCATACTATTCCTTTTTAGTTATATTTACTGTTAATAATATTATCATGTATAAGAATAGTTTTCAAGTTTTGAGATTAAAAATATTGTTTTTATAATATAATATATTTAATTATAAACCTTAGAGTAGCCACAGCGGTATTATATATGTTTTTTCGTGCTTTAGCCCTAGAAAAAACATATATAATACGCAAGCGACGTGGCGGATAATTTTAGGGCTG